>RGCF01000041.1 GCA_009919265.1 Bacteroidota bacterium
GAATATTGAATAAGCTATTTGAGTCAAAATTATGAATACAAGCGTTAAAGGCACGAATAACCTTATCATCTTTCCCTATAAATAACAATTTCTTCATGAATTTCACAAAAAAAGCTAAGAGGCATGTGGGATTCAACGCTCTTTTGTTCACGGCGCGTAGTTTTTCACGTATATCATTAAAAGGTTTTGTATTAATATTAGGTATACCTGTAATTTCATCATCATCTAAAATTTGTATAGACATATTATTTACATCATCTATTAACTGTTGTAAGGCAACCTCTGCCTTAGTCGCTTTATTAGTTGCCTCTTCTATTTGCTGTAGTCTGTCATCATCAGTACCATTTTTAGCTTTTGTAAGTGCCTCATTCGCCTGAGTAAGTCTCGTATTTTCCTGAGTAAGATTCTCATTTTCAGCGTTTGCAGCAGCTTCTGCAGCTTCTGCGACCCCCTTAGCAGCTTCTGCGACGTTTTTAGCAGCTTCTGCAGCAGCTGCTTGATTTCTTGCGTTATCGACATCGATGGCAGCATTTTTGTTAGTATCTTCTTGAGTTTTTTGTTGTTCTCGTAAAGCTTCTAATTCTTCTTTTAGTTTTTCCATTTCTTCTGTTAGTCTTTTGACTTCCGTGTCTGCTGTTTTGTTACAATCACGACAATGTTGTAATTGATCTTCTAACACTTTTATTTTTTCCTGTAAAATTTTTTCTTCTTCTTCTCCTCCTCCTGTGTGTGGTTCGCTTGTCCCGCCTTCTTCGTCTCCTTTTAAATGATTATCTCTTATTTTATTAAGTTCTTGTATATCATTACCTATTGTAGTCTGTCTCTCTTGCAGTTCTTTAAGTTGTGTAGCATATGTCCCCTTCATAGCATCCTCCACGACACCCTGTTGAAGATTATTTATTGTAGTAGACATTTCCACATTTAAATGAATCGCATCCATTGCAAGCTTTGTAGCTTTATTGATTTCTTCTATTACTAATAATTGTAGTTTTATACACGACTCGCTGTCCAAATCACACTTTTTTCTTCTCAATTGCTCCGCTAAATCCGCTATTGTTGTACCAGCTTCTCCTGCACCTTCTACTGAATCTTTTGTTATTATTACAATAGACGAATTCATTTCATTAATTTTTTTCTTCAACTCTTCGATGTCTTGTTGAAGTCCCTTTTTTTCAACATCAGCCGCACCTTTTAGAGCATCATTCTTTTCTATAAGATTGATTAATAGATTATTTAGGGTTGTTAAGCGTCCAACATTTTCCCAGCAGTTTTTATTATTATTAAGAATCCATCCAATTACTTCATATATCTTTTCTTGATATGATTTGTTTTTATGATCACCTTTATCAATCATATCGTTAAATGTAGTTAATTGTCTGTCATTACTATTGTAATGATCTATTACCATTTTCACAATTCTTTCATACATTTTCTGTAGTTGTTCTTCTACCATAATTTCAAAAAATTTTGGTGTTTCATTCAAAATATGAATTGTATTCATTAGTGTATTTGGTATTTCTAATAATGTAGCTTGTTCTTTCCAGAGGTTTAAATATGCATCAAAGTCTGGAGGGATTGGTACCTCCTCAATATTTGCTATGATTTGCTTAGCATTCTCCTGGGATATCCCATCGTAGTCTTTTACGGGATGTCTAGCTTGAAGATATATCACAACTAATTTTCGTAAAAGATCTTTTATCTGGGAATCATCTTTTGTTTCTATAGTAGTAAGATCATCTTGAGATTCGCCAGGTTCTTTATCAGGGTAATATGGTACGCATTTATTATTATCTACAAAATGATTCATTTCCATTATAAGACTTCCAATATACTGCCTCTGTTGAAATAACCTTCGTAATGTAGCAGTATCACCATTTGTTTTACGAAGATGTTCCCATTCTGCGTATAATGTTTTCTCACGTGTAACGAGTCCTAAATACAAAAGATATCTTTGATATATATCGCAGGGTGGCTTCAAAGGTGTGTGTTTTTTTCTAAATATCATACTGAATATGGCCCTTGCGTTCATCTTATCATTTTCTGTAAGATCTGGCGTGAATTGTTCAGATAAATATGCGCGATTAAAACTAACGACATCATCAAATCTTTTTTCTTCAAACCCATTTTCATTTAGACGCACCCTTTCAAATTCTATATCTACTTCCCATGGTATTTGTTTTGTTTTAAAATATTCAAGGGCGCTCTTTAACTGTGCATTTTCTTTATTCATAGTTGCAACGTTTCGATCCAAAATGTTTTCGGGGCTTTTTTCTGGACCTTCTACATCTGAATCTTCTACATCTGGATCTAGAGTTGTAGCTGGACTTGTAGCTGGACTTGTAGCTGGAGTTGTAGCTGGACTTGTAGCTGGACTTGTAGCTGGACTTGTAGCTGGACTTGTAGCTGGAGTTGTAAGTGCCATTGCAGCTGCATCCGTAGGAGGGGGCGTAGAGTTCTTAGGGGAGAATGTAGAGGGCGTAGAGGAAGAAGAGTAATCAAATAAATTTGTATTTATACGATTTAGCAAATTACGAACAGTATAAGTATCAGAACCATCCCAGTCGAGTGTGATTTGTGTATCACCATTCTCTTTAAACTCAATCATAGTTTCATTGTCTTTCATAACCTCAACATCTACACCAGGAGCTAGTCTCGCAAAGAAAGGTGACTGATACGAGCCATCTTTAATAGCATTTTTATATGTTTCTATTGGCTTTGGTTTATTCGATGTAGTATCTGCGTCGTATACTTTTATGGTTACATTATCAGAAATTTGTGTTGCTAATTCCTTCGCGGCTTCATCATTTGGATTTTTGCCTTGTCCCGCAAGAATTGCTTTATACAAAGCAAACTTGCCTTGATATGTTTCCATACCCTCTATCTCTATTGATACTATGGAAAGAGATTAGAGCCATCCAGACGCCTAAACATTTATAAATATATATAGACAGAACTATGACAGAAGCACCAAAGGTGTGTAATCCATGGAATTCTAAGAATAAGATCATTCCAGAAAAGGAAATTGCTCGTATTCTTACCACATATGGTGTTCAACATTCTTTTAAAGATCTCTCCTTGTTCAAGCAGGCATGTGTTCACACGAGTTATGTGGATAAGTCGGAGATATGGGCAAAACAAGAAGAGGCAATGATTCTCGCAGAGAAACCACACTCATGTCTTTCTCTTCAAGCCGATGACAACGAGGAGCTTGAGTATGCCGGCGACGGTATTTTGAGTGCAGTAGTAGCGACATATCTCAAAGAGCGATTTTCAGGGCAGGGCGAAGGGTTCATGACAAATCTGCGCACGGAGATTGTGAATAATGATCGCCTCGGTGAATTAGCAAAAAAGGTAGGATTTTCCCCATGGCTTATTATTAGTCGGCATGTGGAGGAAGTATGTGATGGACGGCAAAATCTGCGCCTGCTCGGGAGTATGTTTGAAGCCTGGTTGGGTGCTATATATTATTCAGCTGGAAAGGGGGGGAAAGGGTTTGAAGCGGTCCAGGTGTTTGTAACGAATGTAATGGAGAAGCATATATATTTCGTAGAACTTATAACAAAGAATACCAATTATAAGGATCAACTACTACGTTGGTTTCAAGCGCAGTATCATCAACCGCCCAAATACAAAGTAGTCCATGAAGAGGGTCCATCTCATGATAGAGTTTTTACGATGGGCGTATTATCTCCCCAGGGTGCTGTTATTGCCACATCCGTTGCCAAGAATAAGAAAGAGGCGGAACAGAATGCGAGTCGGCTAGCACTAGAGATTTTAACAAAGCAATCCGCGGGTCAAGCTAAGAAATGATAACCTACGCCCTTTTTAGAATGGAGAGAAAGGGGGTTGTAAAACGATTTGGTGTAGGTAAACAAGCACCTCCCGAGTTACTTGATATGCCAACGCCTACAGAAGAGTCGCAAAGTATGCGTCCGACTGCGGTAAGAGCCATGTTTGCGAAGCCTGTAAAGCCGCCTGTAAAGCCGCCGGTCTTACAAAAGCGCCCCAAATCCCCTTCACTCAAACCTGCTGCAGCGGCAGAAGAGCTCGTGACTAAATTGGAGAAACATGAGAGTCTGGGACTTACAGGTGATTTGAAAGAGATGCGGGATCTTATTGTGGAAGAGGAAAATAGGGATCTCTATAATACAGAAGTTCCTGTGGCGTATGTGCCACAAACACGTCGTGGATTTGCGAATTTCATTAAAACCACATACAAAGAGTTTCAGCTTCCGAATGGCCCAATTACAATTCCAGAGGGCGAGAAATATTACCCCTATCAGAAATTCGTCCGGGATTACATGCGTAAAGAGTCACCTTATCGTGGTATTCTTGTATATCACGGACTTGGGTCTGGAAAGACTTGCACGGCGATTGCTGCCTCGGAGGCACTTTTCGCAACGGATAAAAAGAAGATTATCGTGATGAGTCCTAAATCATTGAAGACGAATTTTCTAAAGGAAATCAGCTTCTGTGGATTCAGACATTTCCAGTTGAATAATTTTTGGGTGCCATTGGATTTGAAGGATCCAATGACTACTCTTTTTGCAAACCAGGTATACAAATTATCGGGGAAATATTTGAAGAATGCGAGGAATGTGTGGGTGCCTGATTTCAGAAAGCCGCAATCCGAGTCGAATTATGAAAGTCTCCCAGACGAAGATCGCGCCGAGATACGTAAGCAGATTTTGGCGATTGTAGAATGGGATCCAGTGAATAATCCTTCTGGGAGAATTCGTTTCATTTCGTATAATGGTATTACTGCGAAGAAACTCATGGCAATGGCGTGTGATCCAGTGAAATTTTTTGACGATTCAGTGATTGTGATTGATGAAATTCATAATTTGATTCGTCTTATACAGGGGACAATACAGCCATATTTAAGCAAGATGGGTCCTGGTGGGAAAAAGGCGAGGCGCACAGTTCCTGTAGAGGAGATTACGCCGTATAGATGGAAACCTACATTATGTGCGGAAGGGACGAAGATGTATACGCGCGGATATTTGTTCTACAGACTATTATTGGATTCGCATAATTCTAAAATTATTGGGTTGAGTGGCACACCGTTGATTAATTTTCCGGAGGAACTTGGGATTTTAGCGAATGTGCTGCATGGATATATTACAACTCTAGAGGGGAATATTGAGCTGGAGGGTGATGTAGAAAAGACTGGAAAAGAGATTGCCTCGAAACATCCGTATGTAGATTTTGTAGAATTCACGAAACATCCAAAGGGTGGGAAAAAGGTGTTGATGAGTTTATTACCACCAGGAATAAGAAAGATTGAGAACGATATTGGTGTTATGCGTGTTCCTGGGGAGGAAAAGCACCCAGGGATTGATGAAATTGTGAAATCGATTCAAGATGCATTTGAGAAGGGGGGTGTAGCTTTTTCCGGGCCACTGAAGCCTACGTCGGAGGCATTGTTACCGCCGTTTGGGGATACATTTTCCGAACATTTCATTAGTGGGAAGGATATTAAGGCGAAAGGTGTTCTCACGACGCGTCTTACGGGGCTGGTGAGTTTTTATAAAGGTTCGCGGTTGGAACTTATGCCGCGTGTGAAGGTGGATGAAATTGTGAAAGTGCCATTTAGTTTGTATGCCCAAAAGGCGTATTCGTTCAAGCGTTCTACGGAAGTGAAATCGGAAATGGAGGGAAAAGGGGGGAAGACGATTGACGCGGTATGGGCGCAAGTCTATGAATTAGGTGATTCTGCGGCTGCGAATAATTATAAAATGGGGTCGCGCCAAGCTTGTAATTTTGTATTTCCGCCCGAAGTTGTTCGTCCTTCGGCCAGTGCGGCGGATAGAAAGAATGAGGCAATGCAGGGTGCAGCAGTGGTTGGTATTATTGAACTTGCCCCAGAAGAAGAAACCACGAATGAGGAGTTTGTGCAAATGGGGCAAGAAGAGGAAAATATGGAAGAAGTTGCTCAGGAGGATGAGCGATTAGAGGCGGAAATATATGGCACGGAGGCTCCTGCTCCTGCTCCTGTTCCTGCTCCTGCTCCTGCTCTTGCTTCTGCTCCTAAACCCGTAACAAAGGGGAAAACTCTAAAGGCGACAGCACCATCGGAGGATGCGATTCGGTTTTCCAATAAGATCGCAAATGAATATCAGATATTTGATACATTTGCCCCTACTCCCATTACAATAATCACGGCTGGAGAAGAAGACACATTTCCAACATTGGAACATTATTATCAAGCTATTAAATTTAGAAATTCGGACCATGACTGGTATACGCAGGTGCGTGATGCGCCTACACCGGCAAAAGCGAGAGAAATGGGAAGTGATAAATCACATACTATGGATTCCACATTTCCAAGTAATCGCGTATATATTATGAAACGAGGACTAGAGAAAAAGTTCTACCCCAATAAAGAATTGAAGGCGCTTCTTCTTTCTACGGGGGATACGAAACTCATACAGGCCTCTCCCGTCAATAGTTTTTGGGGCGAGGGTGCCGAGAAAAAGGGGGAGAACCATCTCGGCAAACTTCTTATGACTTTGCGCAGTGAAATAAGGGATCAGGAAGAGATGCCAAATCTCGGCCAGGAAGGAGGTGATCCGACGTCTGCCGAATGTAAAGCTGGGACAAAGCCAGGAGAGAAATACACAATCGCATATGATCGCGCAAAGGAGTGTCTGAAAACAGTGGCAAAAGCGCGCATGTTGCTTAAAGGGCCTGAGGGATTGGCCACATATTCTGCTAAATTCGCGATGATGCTTGAGAAAATAGCCGCCGCCCCAGGATCATCTCTTATCTATAGCCAATTTCTGGATATGGAGGGGATTGGTATTTTTCGGGTAGCAATGGATGTGAATGGATACGCCCCCATTCGTCTAACTCTTATAGGCGGTGTTCCTGCATTTACCAAGGAAACGGAAGAATCATTACGAAAGGGTCCCGGAAAACAGCCCAGATATATAACTTTCTCAGGAGTTGAAACACCAGATGAACGCAGGGCGGCTCTTGATATTTTTAATGCTAAATTCGCAGAACTTCCCGAATCTATGAATAAGATTTTGTCCGAGGCGGGATATAAGGATAATAAAGTGGGTGAGCTGTGTCGCGTATTCTGTATTACATCCGCTGGGGCGGAAGGCTTATCTCTTCGTAATGTTCGTGCCGTGCATATCATGGAGCCCTATTGGAATGAAGTCCGTCTCAGACAAGTAAAGGGGCGCGCCATTCGTATTGGCAGTCATTTGGACTTACCCGAGGACCAGCGAGATGTGAGTATTTACACGTATATCTCTTGTTTTTCGGAGGAGGCTCAGCGTGATAGGACAGGGGACAATAAGATAGATGAAACTCTTCTACTCCATGACAGCGTGGATGCGAAAAAGGCCGTAGAATATGGAATCCCTATGAAACCTGGAATGACCACCTACGTAATGACGACGGATGAAATTATCTATGCGATTTCTGAGAGAAAACGGAAGATTATTGAGAGCTTGGAATGTATTCTGAAATCGGCGGCAGTGGATTGCGAAATCAGCTATGAACAGAATAAAGACGGAACGTTTCGCTGTCTCCCTTTAAAGGGGAAGGTGGGTGATTTCGTCTATAAGCCGAATCTGGAACAGGATATTCTGGATGCGAGTAAATTCGAGGATGAGAAATCTATATGTTCGGGCGAGTTGAAACCTCGGGAATTCTTCCAACATATCAACAAAATTTTGTATTCCTTGCGAGAAGTATTCGGATCAAATAAGGTGGTGACAGGATACGACGCATTTGAAGCGATTGAAGAAGTGGACCATGGGAAGAAAATCAGAAAGAAAAAGATGCCTGAAGTGAAGCTGGGAACGGTGGGTGTAAGAATGGTAGATGGGGTGCCACAACCTGGCCCGCCGGTTCAAATCAAAGGGAATAAACCGGTACCGTGAAGACATGTAGCTCAAGCCGGCAGGGATGTAACAAGGCGCGAATTACATGTCCCTTGTTCTGCAAGAGGAGGATCCGCCCATAGAGCAATTCCCTTGTGCAGCATGAGTTGATAGTTCATTTCCCAGTCTATAATTTCTTTAAAGGGCACGAATGTTTTCTCTAAGCGTTTCATATACTCGGTTGTGAAAAGCATAGAGTCCGTACAGCGAAAGACCCATTGATGGGGTGGTTTGTAGGCTTTTGTAGGGGCGTAATAGGAGATCGGAGCACCAGGCGCGCGTGTCCCGACGCCTTCTCCGAGGCTTATATAGTCCCATTTCGTCGTAGCATCCGCTAGAAGATCCGCAAGGCGCTGCACGAAATCTTCGCGCAACCAAACATCGGATTCAAGTGTGAGAACAAGGCCATCCGACTTGGCAGCGTCTTGGACCGCGGAATAGAAATTCATTCCGAGACTAATTTCTCCACGACTCAATCCGGCAGCTTTGAACGTGAATGCGGGCGTAGTGCCGCGGTTCAAATAGGGATTATAAACGGAAAATATTTGCTCCACAGTCAGATCCGCGCCCCAAGTTGGGGCACAGATCTTAATACGTTCTTTAGGGATTCCTATCTGTAAAAGATGGGGTATTAGCCGGTCATACCGGTCCTTCTCTTTTGTAGGATGACAGAGAACATACACTGTTTTTACTGCGTCGGGCCACATTCCTTTAGAATAAGGCTTGTGAATTGTTTAAATCGGGAGGTATACTAGATGCCGCGAAGAAAGAGTGTTACATTTCGCAATAACCCGGTTCGATCTGTTGAAAATACTTACAGTCGTGAGAACTATAATAGGACAAAGGGTCAAGTAGATCCATATGGACCTGGTGCTCCAGATATGGTTGGTCATTCTCCATCTGGATTCTTTCGAAACAGGGAGCAAAGACGGCGTAATCCTCTAAACGTGGCCGGTCAAGCTGCACGATGGAGGAATACGTATATGAAAGGCGGAAAAAAGCGCAAGAACAACACCAGGCGTAGGTCTATTTAAATCCCTCTTCTTCCTTCCCTGGAGAAATCGAGACTTTCTTGGGAGATGTTTGACCTGTCACCACGTTAGGTATAACTTTTACTATATGATTGGATGAATTACACTCTCGACACATGTATATCATTTCTTTTCGGTCGAGTAGCTCTGCCCGTGGATGCTTACACATCCACTTAGGACGAACTTCTTTTGATATGAACCCATTCAGAGGATTTACGATAATGGTGTGCATCCTGTTATGCCTGGAGATTGTCAGGGCGGAGCTTGGCGGCCGAATCCATTTCACGAGTAATGACGCGCATAATAATCTGGATTTGGTGATTCATGTTGATGAGACGACCGGTAGAAGGAATAGTACCCGCGGTCACAGTGTAAACCACTGAGCCTGCGAATGTTCCATTAATATTGGCAATCGTATTTATCACAATCACACCCGTCCCTGTCGTATAACTCAATACAACCCCTGTAAAGTTATTCGCCGTTGTGGCACCAGTTACAAAGACGGGCATACCAGCCGTATAGGCCAGTCCAGTTGCCAACGTGAGAGTGACAGACCCCCCTACCACTGGCGTAATGGTTGTAGCGGAAGCTGCCTTGGTGAAAATCACAAGAGAGGCGATATAGCTCGTGACCCAAGGACTGATAGTTGTGAGGCCCAGTGTAGGGTCCTGGAAACTATTGCGCACAACAATGCCGTTCGCATAGCCGGCCACGTTCCCTCCGTCAAGGAAGCCGTCAATTGCCCCCGTACATCTTCCTATAGAGGAAACGAGGAGACCCTGGGGCTGTGTGAGATAATTGATCAGATCATTGAAACCGGCATAGGCTGTAAGCGCCGAATTGAATCCCACATTCTTCAGGACAATACGGTCACCCTGACTCAACATGAACTGATTAAAATACGTGGAAGTCTGTAGCCAGATCCATTCATATGTTGCGGAACCCGTGGCACGATAATTCGTAGTAGTGGCGGTATTATTTGGCATGAGAATAGCACTCACAGTTAGTGTATCGGTCGCCGTGCTCACCAGGGTTCCATCGGGGCGCTGAATCTGGAAGGTGAGCTTCTGTAGAGTGGAAAGAGGTGTAGGGTAATACACCTTTTGGCATTTTAAGAACTTGGGAATCATACGGGCATAGCCACGATTTGCCGCGTTACTATCGGAAGTCCAATATGCATCATAGGAAATAGACGCAAAGGCATTGTTAATGCCGTCATTTGTCCCGTAGCCATTCACATTTAGCTCGGGTATGCGCACTTGAAGATAGGGAAATGAGAAGATATTTGTATTTAGCGTGTTCTGAGGGGTGCCGGCCGTGCTACTAGATGTGGCAAGCACATCGAAACCCTCCGTGGGCATGATGGCTTTTACGAATTCTATACGCGTAATATTCTTGAACTTGATATTGGTAGCAGTATTGTAGCCGAATCCGGACTGATTATTTGCCGGGTCAAATGTAACCGAGAAGTTATACCGATTTTCTATAGTATTATTGACCCAATCACGATCGGCGCTATAGACATATAGGTTATGTTCATTTTCCTTATATGTGACGATGTCATCTTGGGGCTTGATGATATCCTGGGGTAGCACACGTTCCCGATAGCCATTCGGAATAGCAAGTGTAGGATTCGCTGTGGCACTACCTTGGGATCGCAGTGTAGGAGGCATGGTTCCTCCTTCGCCCAGAAGAACCATGCGAGGATCCGGAAGGGCTTTTCCCACAATTTCCGTGCGCGACATACTGCGTTCTGCTTCGCGCATAACGAGGGAGAGCTGGTCGCGTTGGCGAGAAGCTTCCGCCCCATTTCGGAAATCAACGTCTGAATTCACGAAGCGCCCCATAGAGTTATCTTGGGGAACGAGCACGATTTCTTGGGATTCAGATACTGCCGTGCGGACTGTAGTTTCGGCTTCGCGGGCTGCTTCTTCTTCACGGATTCGCTTCATTTCTTCAAAGCGTGTTAGGGGGGATGGGCCGTCAGAATCCATATTCACACGAAAGTCGGGAGGTGTAGGAGTTACAGTAGAAACGATTTGGCGATCAGCTTGAAGTTTTCCGAATCGCGCACTTACATCCATATGAAGTGTTGAATCTCCCGTGTCTGCGGAATTACTTCGTTTGAGATAGCCCATATAATCCGGAACGACCGACTGGAGAACTTCCTTATTCAGATATTGCGTGGGCTTATCGGAGTTTTTTGCATACACTTCCGTCATATAATGCTTCACGGTCTTAGTAAGTCGCTGCTGTTGTTTTTCATTCAGATCTCCACCAATACGTCGCTGGAAATCGGAGTTTAAAAGTCGTTCCAACATTGCCTCGTTTTTCGGATTAAAAAAGTGATCCTGTGTACTTGTTCCGGGTCGTATGTCCGTCATCTTAGACTCTCTCTATCTAAGATGCCGGACCTTTTTCCGACTGGGCTTGCCGCGGCGGGTTACGTTGAAAAAAGCCAATCGCGCAGGTCTAACATGTCAGTATCCTTTGGATTTCGGCGTGTAATCTGTAGGAATTTGTCGCCTTCCAGCATACGGATTATGAAATAAATACAATATACTCCGCATTCTGTATTACTGAATTGGAGGCGGCGACTGTTATAAAAGAGTTTCATGGACGGGTCCTGGGTTGTCAGCCACTTCATGAAGCGAGCTACTTGCATGGGCGGTTCCATACCATACGAATCAAAATAATAGCATTCGTGCTTTTCAATATCTATATAATTTGCCACCCAATGACTCCCAGATTTGAAATGGGGATCTAAGTTATAAACGATGCCAATACATTTTGTTCCGTCTGACAATGCTTTTGTAACACGGAGCTCACATATTTCATTCATCAGGCACTTTTTTTGTTCACTGGCGCCCCGGTATGGGTCGGGGGCCGCAAAGTCAATGGGAAATGGACCCATGAATTCAAAATCTGGATATGTGTCTTCGTATTGGTTGAGGACGGCTGAAATATTATTAGAGTCGAGCCACATATCAGGGTCACCTTTCCAGCTAGATGGCATCGCAGGTCGCAAGTATTTAGTGGCGAGGTCCGTTTTTTCTTGATCGGGTAAGGGTAGCTTCATAAGAAATGTTCTTTCCGCGCCGGGCTGTATTTGTAATCGTTTTTCAATTTCGACACGTAGTTTCTTTCCACTGTAACTCGTGGGAATTTTGAGCTTATTCGCTACAATATGTAAAATATCTATTGGAATACATCCATGCGTAGGCGTTATTCCTCCCATGGAAGGATGGCATTGGGAAGGTCCCGGCATGGGCTGCCCCTTTTTTACAGATACTTTGCGTGTTCCTCTGGGAGCCTTTGGCGCCATACTATCTTATCTATAGATTACCTTATGAAAGACAAGAGAGATGGACTATTCTTCCGTTGATACGGATATGTACTGGAATTATATCGGCACACCCCTATTTTTATTTATAATGATGTTTGGCATATTTGTGCTATTTAGCTTGAGTAGTTTTCAAATAGTGCCATATGATTCTATAAGACAAGCGATGGCTAAACTACCTCACACTCGATAACAATAATATACGAATCTCAGTGTAGAGGAGTGACATGGATACGTGGCATTGGCTAAGTATTGGGTTATTTTTAATATTAACATTCGGCACAGTTGTTGTGATTGGCCAGAGTACCGCAAATGATGATATGGCAAAGGAAATGAAAAATGCTATTTTATATGTGAGTCTTATAAACTTTGCGATGATAGTGCTTCTTGGTGGTATGGCATATTTCTATCTTAGAACAAATATGCTGGCTGAGCGCGCATATATTATTACAATCTTACATCTAGGACTACTACTCTCTATAGTGAGTGTGAGTGTGACCTCACTTCAAAAGATTTAATTAAGTTAGAGAGAATGAGTACACCAGTAATAGCACCAGCAGCACCAGGATTAAAAGTTAATCCGCTAGCATCAGCGAGTAGTTCAACTTCAATCGTAGCACGACCACCAGCACCAAATGGGGGCGCAGTAAAATATTGGGTTCAGGCGTTGGACGCAGTAAAATATTATTGGTTTCATATTACTATTTTTATATGGTTATTGATTCTTACAATTATCATTGGTGTATATTTTGACAAACTGATAAAAAAAACTAGTGCACCGTCTTCCACTACACCGTCTTCCACTACACCGTCTTCCACTACACCTTCTTCCACTACACCTTCTGAATCTAACAATTCCCTATCAGATGGTTTTAAAACTTGGATAGTAATACTTTCATTCGGCCTAGTTACATTATTGGTATTTGCGTTCCTGTATTTGAGAAAAAATATTGTTGTTGAAGAACGCCCCTATATTTTTATAATGATACATTTTCTTTTATTTGTATCTATACTGGCAACTTCCGTAAATGTTATTAAAAAAATAAATAGTTAGCTTGTCATAATAGCTATAATGCGATGTTGTAAACGAAACTTTCCCGTCCACATTTTTGTTATATGATGTTGATGGAACGAAAGACCCTGGAATTTTATAGCAAGCCTGACCTCTTTTCCAATAGTAAAAAGTGCGGGAGATATTATATCGTATACCCATTTTTTACCAGAATAACTGTGAATTTCATTTGCTGCAGCAGTAGTGGATGTAGGGCAATACAGATGTATGGTATTCCGATCCACGAATGGTTGAAACCCATGTTTGATTTCATCTTTTGTAATTTGTTTATCACCCGAAAACCACGTGCGTTGTTGTGTTAGAAGCGTTTGTATGAGAAGTTCTTGTAGGCCAAGCAGTTTATTAGAATATCCGCAGCCCTGCAGAGATATCTGAAGGCGCCCCGAACTAGGATCATACGACTTGACAGGAAGCGGGGGGAGAAGTATACAGAGTGTATTAAAATGTATATCAGTATCTGAATATCCGATTGGTGATATAAGCTTATATCCATGTATGGGCGGATTAATTTGTATTTTTTGTATGTCAAGATTCTGAAGGGGGATAGCCCATTCCATTCTACACGTAAACAGCACATGCGCCTTAGCCCCCCCTTAAAGATCTAGTAAGTGTGAGTAAATAGGATGGATTCACTTTCGCTTTGTTGGCGAGGAATGGCTGGCACTGGTAAGAAGACTTTATTGAGAGAGGCATTACAGAAAATTGCAAATATGCGCGGCCTCCCTTTTAATATTCAAATGCGTGGCACAGGCGCCGCTACGACGACAGGAGATGTAACAGAAGCTGGTGCCACGGAAGAGGGTGCCGATCCAGAAGATGGGAACGCGGGACAATTTATGATGGAGACATCCATCGTTCATATGGGCCTGGATGTTGCCCGCATGTCGATGCAAGATAAACTAATTTTGCGACCTATATTATCCAATCTAGGCCAAGGATCCCAAGTCATGTCGGGCCAGCAGGGGCGTGGGCATCGCATTCTTGTTCTTTATCATGCGCATCTTCTGAGTTCGGAATCGGTCATATTATTACAGGCATGTTTGGAGCAAAATGAGGGGGATCTTTCCATTTGGATTACATCCGAGTTACCAGTCCCGCAGCGTATTCGTGATTGGTTTATTGAGATATCGGTGAAGGGTGAGGATACTGCATTCGCAAAATTCGCTACAATTGTAAAAGAGCCTGCAAATTGGAGTACTATATTCAAGGCAATCATTGATAAATGGCGGGCGGCGCCACCCCCAAATATTGAAAATGTAAAAGAAGTGAAAGCCTATGTATATGAAATGCTTATGCGAAATCTACGATGGGTAGAGGCGACTCATTTTCTATTGGATGTTCTTCTGACGCATGATGGTATTACGGAGAGGGAGCGCAAAGCTGCTATAGAGGTATTGGCGAAATGTGAAGCCACGGGGGGTGGATATACAATTCCCAGTTACCGAATTCCCATTCTTTGGGAAAATGTATTCTTACAACTCCGAACTATTTTTACTAAACAAGATACAGATGTTGCCCCTAGTGCTGGGCGAATTGGTACGTCACGCAAAAGAACTCTGGCGTCTTCCGCTGCTACAGTGGGAACAGTGTGACCCTACACGCGATGAGCTGGAGAAAGCGGAAATAGAAGCTACAAGTTCCCAATTTGATCGCCTCGGCCTCAAACAAACCATATGGGAAGGATACAAGTATGGGAACGTGAAACTTGTTTGTAAGCGTCTTGGCACATTGGCACGTGTCTTGGTATTTCTACCAAAAGGTATTCAAGAACCGAACTGGGATTTCTGGGCTCGTGTATTCATGTGGTTCGGATATGCGCCCACCAAGATGCCATGGCTCGTGACATATTTTGCCTCGGAACGGCGACGTGAATTTCCACAAGAGGCACAGGATCTGGCACCGGAACATGTGAATGGTGGATATACAATCGCCTGTTCAACGCATGGAATCAATATATATAGATATGAAGAACACACTCGTGTCCTTATTCATGAGATGGTACACGCAGCTTGTTTAGATGAACGGGGGTGGTCTATTCCTGATAGGGAGGCTATGGTGGAAACCTGGGCGGAACTGATACTTATAGCCTTAGTATCCAAGGGTGGAACTCTCACCGCAAAACGACTATGGATTGCGCAGAGTCATTGGATTGCAGATACAAATTGGAAAGCGAAATACATCAATAAATCGGAAAATAGTAGCGACTATGCCTGGCGATATTTAAATGGACGCGAGGGCATGTATAAACGCTTAGGTATAGTTCTTCCGGCTGCGAGGCCGAGTGCTCGGCAGGCAGTTTCGCTTCGTTTTACGCATCCCATGTTGGAGGTCTAAGCATGTAGCTAGAGTCTATACCGTGAATATATTCTAGTGCTGCCCTTGGATACTTCGCGATAATTTAATTAAATTAAATATTAAACGGTAGTATAATGCAAATCTTTGTGAAGACGTTGACTGGAAAGACCATTACATTGGATGTGGAGAGTAGTGATACGATAGAGGGCGTGAAGGCAAAGATTCAAGATAAGGAGGGCATTCCTCCCGATCAGCAGCGCCTCATCTTTGCAGGCAAGCAGCTAGAAGACGGCAGGACTCTCGCTGACTATAATATCCAGAAAGAGTCCACGCTACATCTTGTGTTACGGCTGAGGTAAAATTGCCGTTTGTTTTCATTCAACCAGTCATCACGAATATGGGGGTGAAAGGATTATATACATATTTACGATCTTACCGAAATGATATTGTAGTATCGGCAGAGCCTAAACTTCGCATCGGATTCGATGCAATGTCTATGCTTTATAAATACAAGTCGGCGTATGAGGACATGTATGTGAGTCTCCAGGCCTTGAAAGATATGGGGCATACATTGCTCTTTGTCTTTGATGGGAAAGCGCCAGTAGAAAAGGCCGAGGAGGTAAAAGACAGACGAGATGTGCGCGAAGCTGCCATACAGCAGGCAACCATACTTAAGGACCAATTGAATTCCAATACAATCACTGTAAAGGAGCGGCAAATTCTGGAATATTCGGTGGCGCGCCTGGAATTCCAGGGCTGGCATATGACACGTGAAATACGTCATGCCTTTCAAAAGGGGCTCTTTAAAATGGGTATTCCCTACGTGAAAGCAATCTATGAGGCGGATGATGTTCTTGTGGATTTAGCCTTAGCGAAAAAGTTGGATGTGATTGTCAGTACGGATATGGATTATCTTTTATCGGGTGTACAACGGATGTGGATTCCGAATCATAAATCTTGCGAGCAGTTTGAGGAGATTCTTCAAGAAGAAGTTCTGAAAGGGGAGGGGTTGACTCAAGCGGCTTTCTTGGATGCGGGGATCTTGTGTGGTGTGGAACCTCTCCGAGGAAAACTTAGCATAAACTCTTTTACGGCATTTAATTGGATTCGATATTACAAGAATATAGAAAGTCTCTTATGTAGCAATGTGAAAGATTCGCGATTGGACATATTAAGAGAAGAACTTCCGCGTGTCCGAGCACATTTTGAGCCACGGCCTTGGGATACACGAATTCGCCCTGACCATTTAGAATCATGTAAAAGCTTTCTTACATCCCTTTAGAGGGAATGCAAATTATTCTAATAGGTGTTGCCATTCTGGTTACACTATGTGTCTTTTATTTTTGTGTAGAGGGGTTTCAGAAGTTTGTGGAGGGATTTGTTCTTAATATATATTCACCCGAAACTGAGAAGCAATGTAAAGCTCACACATCCTGTAGTACATGTCTGGCAGATTCACTCTGTGGTTGGGCCTCAGATTTCGCAGATCCTGTAAAGGGTGTAGCCACAATAAAGGATGGAACGATTGTGGCGTGTATTCCACAATCGGGTGGAAAGCCGTTTATAACCTCTGATCTTAATGATTGGATGATTGCAAAAAATGGCTCAAGAGTTCTTACTAATTTTATAAGTTCCTTGTCTAAGTGCACGGATATTACGTGTACAGATATGCTAAAATGTGGAGATTGCGCATTCTATGACAAATGTACATGGCAACAAGTGATGGACGCGGCAGGGGCTATCACCCAAAGCTGTAAAGATACGGAAAAGGCTGGGGCTGCTAGTACTACTGTGAAGAATATCAAAGATAAAAGCACATGCCCCCCACCTCAATGTAGTGATGTAACAGATTGTGTAACGTGCGCAAATACGACGGGCTGTAGTTTTTGCGTATCTTCGGGGAAATGTTTGAAAAATTCTGAATTTGGTGCGGGTTCAAATCAATGTGCCACCGCGAAGAAGATAGATGTTCCTGCGAAATGTCCTTGTGACGGTATTACAGATTGTGTAAAATGCGCAGATAGAGTTGGCTGTGGGTATTGTAAGGAGAATAAAACATGTGTGAACTTGGATGCCGCGGGTATGCCTCCAACAGGTTCCTGTACAACAGATAATATCTTTACAAATGGGGCTTCATGTAATCCTGGTGGGCCAGATGCACCGGCAAGTGTTGATACACGCACGGCAGAGTATCCAACGGCAGCTCAAATATATGCGGCATCACATTCTGGAGAATTAGTGCCAGGGCCGGATATGAAAACACAGGTGCGCCCGAAGAATGAATATAGTGGTGGCAACTCTACAGAATATAGGTGGTATACTGCGAATGGAGTTGCCAGAAAAGTTGGAAGCGGCTCTATTCCTGACACGGTTCGGAAAGACAATTCACTCGATACGCCATTGGAGACATATGTAAAAGAATTGGTGAATTCTCAGCTAGCTGCCCAGGGAGTTCCTACAAATGAGCCGTTTCAAGTGAATGAGACTTCCGCCATTCCGAATGCATCTGACTATATGAAAAAAATGGTTGGTGGTATCTTTTCAGAATCTAAGATGCACTGATGTATCCAACATATTCGTCACTTCACGGCAGATCGCAATTCCTTGTTACTATTACGTTTTTGAGACACTATGAGTCTCTCAAAAACGGCCCAAGAGGAAATTGAATCCTCGATCTTCCGGTTAACAGCCGGATGCTTTAACCACTGAGCTATTGGGCCATAAAGAGCCTAAAAAGGCCCTTTATGCTCCAATATCTGTAAAGGCTTCTAGAATTCTTGCGAGAACTTTATACTTGGTCCACTTCTAGCTAACCTTGGAGGACTTACGAGTGTTGGTTTTGTAGGTTTAAAGTAATTAGAAATTCGCGTTTGTGCGTTTGACGTACGTTTCCTTTTGCGTGTGCTATTTTCAGGTGTTGACCAATTATGAATTGCTTTTCTATATTTTATTCGAGGAGGCGATCCAGGTGATGATATTTGAAAAGACATTATACCAGTAAATGGGTCAAGTATTGTATCTAACTCTTGTTTTGCTTCATATGATGTATTTACCGCATATTCACTATGATGTTCCCTCGCATATATCTCTGCATTGAAAATTATATTTATCAATGTTTGAGCTCGTTCCCAGTTTTTTTTAAAATAATTCTTTTGTTCTAATGAAAGTTCTATCGAAGCCATTTACTAAGATACTAGAAAAAATATTCTTTGTATTTACTTTTTGTTTTTGTTTTTGTTTTTGTTTTTGTTTTTGTTTTTTGTGCCGCTAACGAATACGGAAGTTTATGCGCTGGCGGGGACCACTGCAGGAGTGGCCTTCACGTAGTGGTGGTTCAGATAGCGCTGGAGGTTGAAGTAGGTCAGGGGCTCACCCTCACCAATGGCCAGAAGCTTCTTCAGCGCGGCATCGGGCTTGATGTCGTGCTTGTTCTTCAGGTTCTTCTCCTTCACATAGTTGTTCACCGCCTTGGTGACCTCGGAGCGGCTCATGAGAGTGCCATTCGCCTTCCCAAGGAACTTACACAGCTCGTCCGTAATCTGGGTGGGGCGCTCAAAGATGCTGAGAACTCGAGGCTTGGCATCAGGACCCTCCTCGGGCTTGGCGCGGCGCTTGCGCTTGCGAGCATCCTTGAGCTCACGGTGCACGCGCTTCTCCAGCTTCTTCACCTGGGAGAGCATCGCAGACACGGTCTCCTTGAGAGTGTTCAAGTTGCCAGAAACGGCCTTGAGGTCCTCATCCAGAGTAGTAGTGGGGACAACAGGGGCAGCCACTGCGGCGACCTCCACGGGAGTAGAGCTAACAACCGTAGTTGTAGCCTTGGGGGTCTTTGCGGCCTTGGGGGCCTTTGCGGCCACAGCAGGTGCAGCGACAGGGGTCGCGGCGACGGCAGGGGAAGGAGTAGACTCCTTCTTGGCAACCTTCACGGGCTTTGCGGCAGGGGTCTTGGGGACGGCAGAGGAACTCATTTGTATACCGGGAGGTGAGGAAGTATTAGAAGGCATTTTACGCAGATATGCTAACATAGCTGTCATGATTGGGAATCAATTTTAGAATTCCCATAGCCCTTTTTTTAAACGGTTCATTCAATTTCTCTTTTTCTTTTTGAAATTGCCGGGAAGCTCGTCATGCTTGTGTGAAAGTGCGTTTTTTTTGTGGTGGGATGGCTTAAAGGCTAAGGAACTGAATTCCCGGAAGGGATTATAGATGGAAGGCACTCTCACGTGTGAATTTCGTACATGTTTGAACGTAAAGAGTAGGGCAAATCCCCATATACAATGCCCTTTTTCGGCCACACATGGCGACTATTGTTCAAGGCATTACAAAAATCCCAATCCTTTTATGTCAAAAACGAAATCTACAGACATATTTCGCGCATATACAAGATCGGATCATCTATGTGTAAAAAAGATTCAGGCTCGATGGAGGCATGTAGCTCCTATAAAGCGTTATAGATCCCAGGGGCCTGCGGTGAATGCTCTTGATATTTCGACAAATTCCACGGAACTCTATACATTGGAGCCAATCCATACGATTCCAAAAACATATTTTATAAGTTTTGCAGATGATTCAAAGGCCGTATGGGTATTTGATATTAGGACACTCGTCCACTCTATGGCAACAGGATTTGCCTCTCAAAACCCCTATAATCGCGCAGACTTTACAGAGAAAGCGAAAGATCTAATACATACACGTATTGCCTGGCTTCGTGCGCGCAAATATAACATTCTTCATGTGAATACGGATGTTTTAACAACCCAGCAGGCATGGAATCAAGCAGTATTGGACATATTTCTGAAGATGGAATCGCTGGGTTATTATGTAAGTTGCGAATGGTTTCACGCTATGAATTCACGCGACCATTTGCTATTTTACAAGAGACTGTTTGAACTCTGGAATACACGATTGGAGCTTTCACGTGCCCAGAAAGAATTAATCGTTCCTGGGCACATGTCTGGAGGACAGCGCATTTTTCGGTATGACCCCACAGACCTCTTTGACAAAACGAGGGCCTGGTGGGAAAAGAAGAATCTGGCATTAATTGAGGCATTTATCACAAGGGCTCAAGATAAAGAACATAAAAAGCTGGGAGTCATGTATGTTCTTATGGCCTTTGTACAAGTATCAACGGCGGCGGCGAGAGCGCTTCCTTGGATTGTTGGAATGCTTTAGAGAACGCATACGCCCACCATCTAGCTTTATTTTAGGGCCAGGGCTAAGAGAATATCTTCTACGTTTTGGGACACGTTTTGGAAGACGATTTTGCATGATATTTGTTAGATACTTACTGATTGTATGCTTACCAGTATTCTCTGCCCGTTTTTGTCCATTGAATAGATTGATATAGTTCACAGGTTCAGATAAAAGACTAGCTCTGATCGGGGATAATTCTTGCACTATATCTATGTCCCCATATTGAATTGCCAATTGTAAGGCTGTTAAGCCATCCTTATTTTTTGTAGTTAGATTGGCATGACGAGTATGTAGCTCTTTAACTACTTCTAGATGGCCATATTTACATGCCAACATAATAGCAGTGTTGGCATCCCCATCTGTAGAATCTATATCGGCATTACGATCACACAACTCTTTAACTATTTTTAGGTGACCGTTCTCAGCTGCTAATGTGAGGGCTGTAGAGCCATTCTTCTTCTTCTTATTTACATCGGCATGATTTCTACACAGCATTATAACTATCAAGTGATTATCGCGCTCCCCTTCACAAGCTAACATAAGAGCCGTAGAACCATCGTTGCTTATCTTATGTACATCGGCATATCTCTTTAATAGAAACTCCACTATTTCCCGATTTCCTTTTTTAGACGCTAACATGAGGGCCGTGAATCCTTCACTCGTTGTAGCATTAATATCCCATACTCTCGGTTTAGATGTAAACGCATCCAGATTCTCGTCTTCAATGGCTTTTATTATATAGGCTGGAAGGCCCAGTGGATTCTCGTCTTCAATGGCTTTTATTATATAGGCTTGAAGGCCCCGTGGATTCATTATTGCACCTATTACTGCTTAATATTTAATTTAATTACACGGTAATTAAATTAAATAATGAACGGCAGTGCCGTCAATGTATCCAACATATTCGCACTGCCCTTTTAACTTTGATACTTCACGGTACTTTCAAATTAGAAATTTTCATGCTTGGCCCCCCAAGCAATTGCTATTCCAAGAACATCTTTAATAGGTGTGTTAATAACTGTCACAGGCAAAGGCTTATTAGGCTTTTCCATGCGATACGCAGCCCAGCGATGATGGCCATCCACCACATAATTGTCTTTTGAAATCACAAGCGGGACTTCCACTTTGTTGAAAATAGAATTATTGGGATCTCGAATCAATTGATTGACTCTCTTCCTACTGATTTCATTCTGCGAGGGACGTAATTGTGAGGCTTTGCGAGTAGAATTAAATGTAGATATTGCATACACTTTTTTAACAAATTTTTGAAAGCGTTTTATATCGTTTTTTGTAGTGAATTGTGGCATATGTTTACGCGGAATACCGAGATCTCCCTTACAAATACTATCTGATCCTACACACAAGTCTTCGTATTTTGTGTGTCGGGATTGCCGTTTTTTCTTCAGTTTCTTCACCCAGTTTTTATAATTCTTCTTTTCCGTCCAAGGTTTATCTGGATCTTCTTTTGGAAAGACTTTAGTAGCTATTTTCCGTGTAGGACTCATCTCTAATAGTTCCGCGGTTTTTTCATGGTAGTTGGCTTATTTCGGTTTGCGGGTTTATTCATGGTAGTTGGCTTATTTCGGTTTGCGGGTTT
>RGCF01000401.1 GCA_009919265.1 Bacteroidota bacterium
TAAAGACGGATTCCGACCCCTCGTTAAAAGTATTCCAATCACCAGAGGGGTTCTACCTTAACGTTACCCGAATCGAACAAACTGAAGAAGAGAAAAAGGTAAGTGAAGGAATGGAAAAATTTTATAATAATTATCGTGCTATATTAGAAGAAAAGAAAGATGAGTGAGATTGCCCGATATACCTTTCATGTGAATTCAGATAAGCGTTCTAGTGGAACAAGTACCGACATGACTCTTAGTTTAAAAAACACCCTGACATTGAAATCTATCAACTCTAGTTTTTATATGGACGTTCATTCAGCGAATATACCATTTTCTTTTTATCAATTGTCGTCTGAAATTAATACCTTACAATGTGTCTTTACGGATACGTTTGGAATTCCAAAAACAGTTAATGTATCTCTTCAAGTTGGAAATTATACCACAGTATCTGTCCTAGACCAATTGTCATCGAAATTAATCGCAGAGGCACAAGTAGCCGGTCTGGGATATACTCCCTTTACGCCTGTCCTAAACTTTAGTTATAGTACTACCACTGCCAAATCAACTTATATCATGACTGGTCCTGCTAATGCTTCCATTCAAATGAATTTCAGTACGAATCAAGTACTAGGTACGTTTTTTGGTTTTACCACAAACAAATTAATCAGTTCTGCTATCTCGGTAGTAAGCACGAATACTTGCGTTGCCAATCCTGTCAATTACTTACTTATTCGCTCAGGCAACCTCATTCAAAACAATAACCGAGAATATATTATTGAAACTGATGTGTTTAGTGATATCCTATACAGAGTGCCCGTAGGTACATCACAAAATACATGGCTTCAACACTTGGCAGATACTGACCCCGTTCAAATAGCCAATGATAAAATCACATCGATTAATATCTACTTGACTACCAACTTGACATATACTCCCATTGACTTACAGGGTGTGAATTGGGCGATTTCATTTAGTATTATTGAAAAGGAGAATGTTGTCTATAAACCTCTTACCGATTTACTTGTTAGTAATCTTCCTCCCCCAGCCATAGACCAACCTAAAGCCAACATGTCACCAGAAGAAGTAGCGAAACTAGAAAAGGAATACAATGATAACTTGACGAAAATTGAAGAGTATAAAAAGCGACTAGAAGATAGATTGCTAAAATGAACTTTCATTTTATAAAAAATGAAAATCTAAAAAAGTAATAGGTAAGTCATACTACAAGACAAGCACGAGGCAAATGGAAAAGAATACTATTGTTAAGGGTATCAAGTGTAATGAGTGTGGAAAAGAATTACCAGAACACACAATCGCACAACACTTGGATAAAAATGCCCCCATTCACAAGTGTCCCCATGAAACACCAGCAGTGGTTACAATGAACTTCAAAATGGAAAAGTATTTTGCCAGTCCTAAGTATTTAAGAACAATGATTAAACTTTTGGAAAATATGGAGGCGGACTCTTACCTAGTAAATGTCATTATGACGGACGGTAGAGTCATTCAAATAACCGAACCTCTTACGAAACAAAAAGCAAAAGAAATTTTATTACATATTGAAACAGCATAACACAAAAAATGAAAATCTAAAAAAGTAATAGGTAAGTCATACTACAAGACAAGCACAAAATGAGTATTTCTAAAAAACAGTGTATTACATTTATTAAATTACACAAGGTTTATTATGGTGATGAAATTCTTAACATGGAAGATGATGAACTTGAAGAAATCATTAGAGAAATTAAAAAAGATGTTCTCGAGGAAATCGACGATACTTTATATGACCCTGATGTAGTATATGACCTAGACATGTACGATTTCTTTACATGGTATATCATTACAATTGTATCAAAGAAAAATTTTACAAAACAATGGAAACAATTACTTAAATCTATAGTTTATAAAAAATGAAAATCTAAAAAAGTAATAGGTAAGTCATACTACAAGGCAAACACGAGGCAAATGGAAAAATACGGTATTATTTTGTCAGTCGAGAAATCAAAGGACGTAATGTTTCCAGAACAATACGAACGACTTACTACAAGAAAACAAAAATGGTTTATTTGGTGAATTCGCAGGGACAATTGTGCTTAAAGATATGGGAGATAGAATGCGAGGAAAGATGTGGGGGGAGGTTATGTCGTGGTTAGCAGAAAACAAATTAGAACACGAAATGAATACAGAATGCGTTATGTTATTATTCAAGAAAAAGAATTAATCCAAGATTATAACAGGTACGAGCATATATTTTATGTCATAATCTATCATTTTAATCATTAAAGTATGATTAAAAGAACGTGTAATCTAGAAAATCACACTCTGGAACATTAAAACGTCATAAAACTCGAGTTTTATC
>RGCF01000402.1 GCA_009919265.1 Bacteroidota bacterium
TGCTTTACAGGGCTTCCTAGTTCATCCCAAGCATTCCCTGTATCTGATTGTGCAGCTAAAGATGTTTTAGCTCTACCAATCTTTCCGGAATTGACTCCCGAACAAATTCACTATGTGGCATGTACAATACGGGATTTCTTTAGGGATTTTGCCAATACCACAACAAAAGAATGTCTTGACTGCGATTGCGGAAAAACGGCAAAAAGGTTGTAATTTGCTTGTTCTAACCTTTGACAATGCAATTATTTACGACCTACAGAGAGTGATTTGTTGATCCGGCTATACATTTACATATTCATACTTCTTTACTGCATACATGCACCGTTGATTCATGCTCAAGAATCTTATACACGATTCTCAAATGAACAATTGCGAATTTTCATGCCTTCTCAATCACGCATCGTGAGAAGTTTATCAGGTATTTGGGAACGCAGCGATGATGATGGTTCTTCATGGGAACAAGTGTCTCTTCCTATGTCGGAAACTAAACCGGGGAAAGTCCGCTTTCGTCGTTCAATAAAAATCGACAAGCAATTACTCTTTTCTCACAATTGGTCTTTGTATTCACTAGGTACAAATGAAGACATTGAATTATATCTCAATGGAAATTATGTAGGTAGGTATTTTGCCGGAATGGCACCATTTGCCATTCGTTTACCTGAGTCTAAATTAAAGCCCGGTATTAATCTCATCGAGATGCAGATTACTCCACCTCCTGCCCATGCTACCAGACATATCTTCGCTCAAAGATCTTATTCGGGGATCGTTCGAGAAATGATGCTGATTGGAGCAAGACAAATTTATTTGGAAGATGCTCAAGTCAAATCAAACTTTAATGATAATCTTACTGCATGTCAGATTTCTTCACAGTTAACCATTCGTTCCGGCGCCATTGAGCGATTGGGTGGAGAAGATATGTATGGTGAATTATCACTGAAGAAAATATCTTTTTCAGTTGATGCAACATTGAAGAGATATGGAACCGGAGAAATCGTTGCTAGTGGTGGCGAAAAAACAATTACGATTGATAGAGACAGAACGGTAAATACCAGTTTTGATATCAAAGTCACCAATCCATCATTGTGGTCTCCGACAGTTCCTAATCTATATGAATTGACGATTCAGATTTCTTATAATGGGAATGTCATTGATGATTATACAATCCCCGTTGGTTTGTATAAAGCAAAGAGCATGATGCTGAATGGAGCCCCTGTTTTGTCATTAAATAATCAACCTTTTATAATGAAAGCTGTTGATTATTATGAACATGCAGATGGACTTGGACAAACAATAACTGCACAGCAGATTCAGCGAGATATTTTGTCACTGAAAACTCTTGGTGTAAATGCAGTTCGCATCCGATCAGGAAATCCACATCCATATTTTGTACACCAATGTAATATAAATGGCATTTTCATCTTATCTGATTTGCCTGTATATGATTATCCTGCAAGTCTACTAGATGAAGATGATTTCCTTGTTCGCATTAGTAATGTAGCTTTGCGCATGGCAAATGCTTATGATAAGCAACCTGCAATTTTAGGATTTGGGATAGCAGATGGTTTGCAAGAAAGCTCGAAAATAAGCAAAGCATATTTCAAAAAAGTTGGAACTATTCTGCGATCTTTTGGTGGAAAACTTCTCTACAAATCAGTGAGATTTGGTACCAAAACAATTGATATGCAGTTCACTGATTTTCTCATAGGGCGTTCATCAACACGTTGGGAAATTGGAGATATTCAAAAAAAGGAAATCCTAAGACTCAAATCATTGGCCGGAAATACTCCCCTCATCATACATCTTGGTAAACCCGTACAACCAAATAATCTCAATGGATTTTCCGATCCTTTGTCGGTTGAATCTCAAGCTCAATATATCCGTGATGGGTATAGAACAGTACAACGATGTGGTGTCAGCGGAATCATCATTTGGAGTTTTAATGATTTTATCACAGCAAGAGCCATCACAATTACTGATCCCGAAGATCAATTCATAAGCACTACCGGACTCACTGATCTTACAAGACAACCAAGATTGAGCTATACAATGTTCAAAGCATTGCTCAATGATGAGAAAGAGCCTCTTCTTCGTTCAGGGACAACGAATAGTGATACTCCGCTCATTTTCATCTTACTTAGTTTTAGTTTGGGAATTGCATTCTTTGTCTTGATTAGTAAATATAGACGCATGCGTGAATATATGCTGAGAGCATTAATCAGACCATACAATTTTTATTCAGACATTCGTGATCAACGCCTATTATCATTAACTCAAACATTGTCAGTTGGACTGCTCAGTTCAGCAACAGTTGCAATTGTTATTTCAACAATGCTCTTTGT
>RGCF01000403.1 GCA_009919265.1 Bacteroidota bacterium
GTTTTGAGGATTCGAGCACAAACTATACACAGTTGATTCAAATTCCTGTGCAATTGTCCATGAATTACCTTTGTCTGTTGATCGAAGCAATACACTCTTTACATCATTAAGAATGCTATCAGTAACATTAATGGTGGAATAGAAAGCCGCTTTTTCAGAAATTGTTGCATAAATGGTATTACCTGCGATCTCCAATGCATAACAAGTTGCAAACGGTGTTGGAAGACTGCTTACTTTCCACGATTGTCCATTATCTGTAGAGCGAATGATCCCACCTATATCCGTTCCGGCAAGAATAACTGATGAGTCGACATGAAGGATATCATGTATTGTGGTATTTTCAAGTCCATTGGACTGATATGTTTTATCAGGTGAAACAAGCATACCTGCAGGATGTTGTTCAGCGCTTCTTGTGTATACTTGTCGCCAATTATCACCGCCATCACTTGAAAGATGCAATGAAGCATAATCTCCGAATCCAATATACTGGGCATTTTTTTGCGCCACAGCAAGAGTAAGTGGTGTACCTGCATAGCTCCAATCCCATGCACTTCCTGCGCCAATCCAACCAGTTGTGATATTTTGATTATTCTCTGTTTTAAATATCGATTGAAAAGTTACACCGCCATTTGTGGTGCGTACAATCATAGGCTGAGAAGAACTATTTGAACCGGCAAGAATGATGCGCGAAGGGTCATTGATTGCCATCACACATTGATTAGGTGAAAATCCAAGAGGTAATGCATTCTTTTTAGAAATCCAATCCCCAGATATTCCATCTATGACATCCATGATATAGAGATTGTCATAGGTAGTTATTTCATCGGGTTCAATTCCCGGATACAGTATTTCCATTGGAGCTGTAAGGCAAACCAATCTATACAAATTGCCACTTGCACCATATTGAAATGAAACAATGCCTGTTTGACTTGGCAAATCATAATATTGGTCCCGCAAAAAGGATAAACCATTATCCTCTGATGTATAAATTCCAGCTTGTGTGGCAACCATGATATAAGTGCCATCGAATAAAACTCCAGCAATGTAGCATCCATCTGCACCATCGGTCACTTCACTAAAAGCAATTGTCCAATTTGCACCACCATCTGAAGAAAAGTAGACATCAGTATAATCTGATAGAATGAGTCGATTCGTAGCAGCAGGATCCGCATGAATGGAATATGCTCCGCCAAATGTAGGATCATTGATTGGAGTCCATGTTCTTCCAGCATCAGTTGATTTAACCGGAATATGTAATCCCTTCTGTTCCGAAATTGCAAATTGAATGAGTGGGCTGGAAGTATAGGTCACTTTACCGGCAAATCCTCCACCAGCTATCGTTCCATGTTGATTGGCTATCCATGATAGTCCCAGATCCGTGCTTGTAAACAATTGAGAAGAACTACCGGAAACGCGCATCGTAAAGGGAGCAAAGGAGGAAATGGATAAAGAATGGAATTCAGATCCACCCCCCATGCCTCGAGACTCAAATCGAGTTGGCTGTGAAAATGTAATAAGTGTAGAACAAAAGATACATGAGATCAAGTATAGAAAATTCTGCATAGATTTGAACCAATGAAGCTGTGGAGTATGTTTATTGTATTAACACAGCAAAATACCATTAGTCACATTATCAATCAAATCATGAGATATTTCTTACTTTGTTTCTTCATTTATACAAACAGGTTATTTGCTCAAGATATTCCTGTGATGACCCCCTATGTTCAAGATTCATTGCAATCTGTTCAGATTGAACAGGCAACAAGATTCGGTACTGCTTTCCCTGCGAATGCGCGCGTGAAAGTTCCGGAGGGCTTTAAAGTTTCTGTTTTTTATGCGGGAAGTCCATTACAGAAACCACGATTCATGACATGGAGTCCGGATACTGTGCTGCATATAGCCGATTTGTCAGCGGCATCCATTTTTGCTTTACCTGATAAAGATGCTGATGGTATTGCAGATACAATCAGAAAGATTGCAACTAATGTTGTTGCTCATGATATTGCATTCTATAGAGGTGATCTTTATGCGGCTCAGGAACGTTCAGTTCTTCGCTTGCAGGATTTGAACAATGATGGTTTTTATGAATCTAGATCAGAGTTTATTGCACCCATAGCTGAGGGTGCTACTCAGCCAGGTGGGGGGCATACTACCAGAACAATACTGATTGATTCAGTGCGGCAAAAACTCTATTTGTCAATTGGCTCTCGTTGTAATGTATGCAGGGCTGATGAACCTGGATCGCAAGATTTTCAGAGGGCACTCGTAGAAGAATGGAATCTTGATGGAACAGGAAGAAGAACATTTGTGACCGGAAC
>RGCF01000404.1 GCA_009919265.1 Bacteroidota bacterium
GTTCCATATCCTTTATTTTTCATAAGACCATATCTTGCCTCTACTAGCTTATTTTCTTCACATGAAGAACACCATTCCTTCACATAAGTATCTCTTGATACTTTTGCTAAGATAGATGCAGCTGCTATAGGTAAGTAAAGCCCATCACCACCCACAATACACTGGTATCTTAGATTGTCTTCCTTAGGAAGCCCTAGAATTCCGTCTATTAAGAGTAAATCAGGAATTGTATCATTACAATTCTTCATTGCCCTTCTGAAAGCCTCCTGATTTGCCCAAGTCATACCCCTTTCATCGATTTCAGATGATTCTACTTTCCCTACACCCCACTTTACAACAGATTTTATTGACTCGGCAATAGCATCTCGTTTCTTTTCAGAAATCTTCTTACTATCATTTATCTTAGGTGCAATTTCACGATGCTTATCTGTCCACTCATCTTCTGGAGGCCATATGACGGCCCCGGCATATAGAGGTCCCCAGAAGCACCCACGTCCTGCTTCATCTAAGCCCATTTCAACTGCTTTACCAAGTGAAAAGGTTGTTTTCATTGTACTATCATAAACGAACTTTATTGTATCAATTTTCAAACAACCCTAATTATAGAAGGTCGGATGAAGCCAACCACCGTCTTATATTTACTTTTACTTTTAGGATTGATAACATGGATTTTAAACAGCACACATTTATTGGATTCTGCAAAAGAGGGATTTGAAGACTTATTATCATCTCCTATATCTGAACCAATTGTACCTAAAGGTCTAATTCCTAAAAATACAGACACCGTCGCGATGCCAAATCCTGCTATTCCTAATGGATTACCTTTTGGCCCTTATGCACAAATGGCATCTGTTGGATCCTTTCAATACCAGGACCCTGCTATGATGCCTGCTGAACTATCACAGATGAAGAAGATTAATGAAGATTTGCGTAGTTTCCTTGCATTTGAGGGTGTTCATCTAGCAAATTCTTCTGATCCCACGGTTTCTTTGCCTCTAACACAATTAAGGGCTGATTCTCGTAAGCTACAAGAAGAAGTTACTGTTTTAGATAAAAATCCAGGTGTTCAGTCTCAACTCACACAACAAACCCTTGCTGATATGGAAGGTAGTCTCATGTTTCTACAAAAAAAGGTTCGTCTATTTGAAACAGCTGGAGTTGTTTCAGGTGGATCTGAAGGATTTCAGAATATCGCAAGGTCCCCTAAAGAAGCTGTTAAGGTTATTGGAAAAGCGGTTGCAGAAGGGGATACTAGACCTCCAAAAGCAAAAGAAGGTGAGAAAACAAAGGCAACAAAGAAAGACTTAGAGCTCTTACAAACAAAAACATATGCTGCGATTTTAATGCTATCTGCATCTGGAACCGTCGACCCAGTTGTTCAAGCAAGAATTAAGAGACTACAGGAAATGTACACTGCTTTATCCGATATGATTACTAAACTTAATAAAGGTCAATGGACACAAAAAGATATTCCGGTATTCAAGGAAGATATTCAAGAAGTTCTACCCAACCTAGCTAAACCACAAAGAGATGTAAAAGACGTCTTCTCACAGGGTAATGGTAAAAAGCTAAACGCTATCGAAGAACAATTATCAGGCCTTGTTGGCGTTGAAAATGCTCAAGATGTATTTAAGAATTTGAAGGAAAGGGGTATGTTCCGTATTAGTATGGACCTTGGATATAATGTATCTAATGGAAATTCAAACAACCCTACATATAAACGTAAAATAGATTTACAGCACGATGGGTCTATGAAAACATCTCATGGATTACATCCTCATACAACTGGCTTAGATCACAGTGAACAAAGTAGTAGAGGAGGACGTGGCTTACATATGGATAGCGCATATGATAGCTATAGTCTAGGAATGGATGATAATGCCATTGCTAAATTAAGTAAGTATACTCAGGCATCTCATTTTGACTGGAAGAAGCGTGCTACTACAATATGTGAACAGGTAAAGTTACGTGGGTTAGATCCTCTAGACTTTGGATGTATTCCTAAAGATTCTCTAATGTCCCCTGCTTATTCTTGGCGTGGGCATACTAAAATGATATGTGGTCGTCTAGGAACAACAATGGATCCCGATTTACCAGTCGTTTGTGGATGTCCTCCGCATAAATGGAAAGGATGGTCATCTCCTTCATAAATAGTATTCCAGTATGTTAGATAGGTGATGAAGTTCACTAAGGTTCACATGGCATTAATTGGACTTGTTGCAATACTAATTGCTGGAACGACTGGATTTATGTATCGCGTAGGCTTTGTAGGTTCAGAGGGACTTTTAGTTCGTGTTGGAGGTGCTGATTCATCAGCT
>RGCF01000405.1 GCA_009919265.1 Bacteroidota bacterium
TCTTGATGAGAAGGTAAGGCAATGGGGTTATTTTGTTTTTTTAGAATATAAATTAAGACAATTGTAAGACAAATTGTTGGTAGAATAAATACGATTGATTCGACTAAATTCATAGCTGTTAAATATTAAATTAGAGTAGTACAAAGATACAATGTTGAAAGGTAGCTGGTGTTTTTATCATTGCTTCTATACATCTGTCTACTCTAGACAAATCCATCTATTCTAGAACGCCTTTGACCGTTAAGTGGCTTTTAATAAGAACAACCTAAACCACTGAGACCATTTTGTTATAGAATATAATGCCTAGAGCGGCCATTTCAAAGCCAAGAAAGACTAAGGTTGCAAATACAGTCGAAGTTACTGATACTATTCCAGAGATTACTGAGCCAATTGCTACAAATGAAATAATACAGACACCTATACTTGTAAAGGCCAAGCGTACTTCTAAGGCCAAGGGAAAGCAGGCTCCTATTGTGGCAGTTGTCTCTGCAAATGGAGAAATCCAGGGCACTTTTAGCCCAGAACCTCGTCGTCCTCTGATTGCACACTTACCTTTCAGAACCTCAGAGATTCAGTTTCAGGATGGCCCCCTAATGTATGACCCTAGACCTCCAGGTGTTCCTGAACCCTATGAGGCTGATGACTTGTATACCAGTAACGCCGAGCTTATTGAGGCGCCTCAGGAAATCAAGCGGGAGTATCTTCCTCCTGCAGTAAGTGAGAATGTACAAGTGCCTGTTCAAGGACAAAGTACAGTGGTAACACAAGTAAAACAAGAGGAGACGAAGGCATTTCGCACAATCGATGTGATGGTTGAGTACAAGGTGGCAAATGAGACCAGAACTTTACCCGAGTCCGTCGAGGCTGCTTGCTTCTGGTGTGCAGGATGTTTTGAGGGACGCCCAGTTGTTATACCTAGTTTAGAGGAACGTGGTATCTATAAGGTTTATGGAAATTTCTGTACTCTTTCATGTGCTCTGTCCTATTTGCTAACGGAGCAAGTGGATCCTCAGGTTCGCTGGGAGAGACAGGCTCTCTTGAACCGCATGTATAAGCAAGCAAGTGCAATTCATCCTGCGCCTCCTAGAGAGAGCCTTTCACTGTTTGGTGGTACTCTGTCGCATGACCAATATAGAGCCATAATTGAGAAGAAGGTTCTTCGTATTGACAGTCACTTGCCTCCTGTTATCAGCATTCTGGCTACGTTGGATACAAAACCCATTGATTTCTATGAGACTTCCTTGAGGAATACTTCTGTTAATGCAAGTCTAGGGGGTGCTGTGGAGCTGATGAAGAATTCTGAGCCTGGCCTCAGACTAAAGCGCTCCAAACCTCTGAAGGATAAAGAAAGTACATTGGATGCAGTTATGAATTTGAGTGTGAAAGTTCGAAGCTAAGTGAAAAATTGACCACTTAATTTTGTAAAGTAACAAGTATACTAAAGATGTATAAGGCATTAAAGTCTGCTCAGAATGAAATCCATGAGGCTCTATTAAAGTTTGCAGATGAGGCATCTGGATGTAAATTAAATACATCTTGCCAATGTGTTAAAAGTTCACCTGTTCCTCAAGTGGATCATGTTACAGAAAATACTTACGATATCATGCGAATTGAAAATATTGAGAATACTTTGAATTTCCTGAATCAGAAACAAAATGCACAATTTGAAACACTTGTATCTGAACTTCAAAGTCTCAATAAGTGTTTAACAAATGTTCTAAGAGTTGTAATAGAACAATCATCTAAAAATACAGTTGATACAGAATCAACAATTCCGAATCTTCAGCCAAGGGCTAATGATTCTGATTTGAAAAATGTATGTGTAGAGACAAATCATGATGGTACATTAGAGCAATCTCCTCCATCACTTGAAACACCACAGTCGGTCGATACAGCTCAAGATCTTCATATTCATATATATGAAGAAGAAGTTCAGTCAGATATTGAGCAAGATGATACATCACCCGATATTGAAGAGGAGGAAGGTATTGAGGTTGAGGAGTGGACCTATAAAAATAAGCTATTCTTTAAGGATTCAGAGAACACTGTGTATGCCAATACGAATGGGGAGTTAGGAGATCCCATTGGCATCTATGATCCCGTGAAGAATATTGTTAAAAAACTTCCAGCTAATTAGAAATGTCTTTATGTGCGTCTGGACTTTTAATAACTGCGCTTTCACTTGCATTAATTCTAGCTGATATATATAATGATAGAATAAATTACATAACAGAACATGCTATCTTAGGAGGCATTCTATCAGTTCTTTTTTTTATTATGTGTAACTACGGCTTTGAAATAGTGAACTGGG
>RGCF01000406.1 GCA_009919265.1 Bacteroidota bacterium
CAATATCTTTATATTCATTGATACATACAATGATAACGATCACAATTATGGGCGGGTTGGGCAATCAACTTTTCCAAATATTCAATACAATTGCTGCCGCACTACGTAACCGTGATACGTTTTTTTTTATGAATCACGAAGTGTTAGCCGGGAACCCAGGGCATCCAAGACATACGCATTGGACAACCTTATTACGAGGACTACGTAAGTATCTTACACCAAGCAATGGTGTCACAGAAAAGATGTTTCAGTCTCTACAACGCTGGGAAGAAAATGGGTTTCAATATACACCGATTCCAACCGATACTGTGAAATATACCAATCCACTTCGTCTTCACGGTTACTTTCAAAGTGAGAAATATTTCAAAGATAAATACGCTGAAATATGTGATATGATACAACTTCGCGAGCAACAACTATGGATAAAAAATATCTACGGCAGCGAAGAATGGAGCGGGGAATATCAAGGAAGTCCGACGAAAAACCGTATTCTTGTAAGCATGCATTTTAGAATTGGCGATAGTGTTCAGAATCTTCATATTCATCCAGTCATATCATTAAACTATTATTATAATGCGATATCGCATATTGTAACGAATACTACAACAGTAAGTTCTACTGAATGTTATTCGTTTCTTGTCTTTTATGAACCCTGTGATAAATCGATTGTCGAGAGAAATATTATGTTGTTGGCACAGCGTTGTGCCGATGATAAAGGGGGCGTAACATACGGACGCGATATCCGTTTTCATATGGTGAGAGATACAATCGCAGATTGGCAACAAATGTTGATTATGAGTGTTTGTGACCATAATATAATACCGAATAGCACATTTAGTTGGTGGGGTGCGTATTTCAATGCGAATCCCGATAAAATTGTATGTTATCCTGATGTTTGGTTTGGTCCGGGAGTGTCACACGATACGCGCGATTTGTGTCCGGAGTCGTGGGTAAAGGTATCTTCGACATCAACGAATATACGTGTATAAGATTATGTTTATGTATATTATACATTACATACGATTATATTGCCAATATAGTTTATGTCGGTGCGTCAATATTCTGGTGTGCTTTCAAATCAAAGCATCGATTGGTTCATTTCACAACCAGAAACCATTGCCGCAAAGGCGCGTATCAAAGAAAAGTTAGCAAATACCGATGTCGCAGCTATGAATAATAGTATTTCAGAACATTTTACAGTTCCTTTAACATATACAGTTCGAACCGCGTTATTAGAAATAATGGGTCTTCAGTTATCGTCGAGAACATCAATTCCGATGAGATGGATCGCTGGGGATACACTAGCACACCACGACGTTGGTTGTAGTCACTTTTCAGATACCTATTTAGTATATTTAACTAGTAGTCAGGGTAATCTCGTCATTGATGGTGTTGCGTATCCAATTCAGCGGGGTTACGGATATGTTTTTTCGGAGGGACTTATACACGAAACGGTTGGCACTGTCACTACCACTACCACTGCCACTGCCGAACCGCGTCTTTTATTAGGTCCAATTAGTGATATCGGTTTTTTGGTAGGGGCAGCCGGGTTTTATTATCCTGGTGGAACAACTGTGTATATTCGCCAAGCAGCGGTCGGTCAAGTTGTAGCATATAGTATTGACCAAGTAAATTGGAATGAGATGTATTGGGCTTCTTATATACAAAATACAGATACCGCAGCAGGTGTGCTAACCATTGAATTTATTACAGATATAACCATCGACGCAACGATTGGAGGAAATAATGGGTATTTAGTATGTGCTTCAGACAATATTCAAATCGGGTCTCGTATGTTAAAACCGGATGGAACAAGACCAGTGATTACAATCGACGGGGTAACGAATTATCCAGGGTTTATTCGTAATGGTTTGAATGGTTTGAATGGCTATAATAATGTGTATGTTATGAACCTTGAAATTCGGTCGGCTGGTGTGACCGACCTTGAAAATGGTGGCGGGTGGTTCGGTCAGGGGCATTTTGGAAATAATACGACTGCCGCAAGTAATGTCTTTGTGAATTGTCATTCCACTGGAATTGTAACAAACAATAGCGGAGGTATCGTGGGTCATTATTGCGGACCTGTAAAATGCGTAGGTTGTTCTTCATCGGGACTCATCCACGAATTTGGCGGTGGTATCATCGGAAGTAATTCGCCGTCGTCGAATGGTCAGCTTCGTTGCGAATCCTGTTGGACAACGGGTGATATTGGACACGCTGCTGGTGGTATTACCGGACGATCAACTGGTGCGGCTGTAATCATAAACTGTTACTCCAGTGGTGTCATCGCAGAGAACGCGGGTGGTATATC
>RGCF01000407.1 GCA_009919265.1 Bacteroidota bacterium
TTACTGGCACACGAGTTCACCCTTTACAAAGATTGCATCAACTACAGTCTGAAGTTGCCTTGCAATCTTATCACCATAATTGTTACTCACAGGAACAACAATCTTACCATGTGACTTTTGATACATTTGATATGCACCAGCAGGAATAAGTCCCTCTTGAATTGCTTTACGATCATTTTTGTGCATACGAATCACACGACCAATCGTTTGTGCCATCTCAATCATAGGAAGATTGCGAAGCATAATACAATGAGTCAGACCATGAACATTCATACCCTCAGAAAGAATAGAATAATGAAACACAATCATCTTTTGATTAGGATCATTACCAAACTCATTCATCTTCTTGAAGAAAACTTCACGAGTAACTTTCTGTTTGTCAATATATGCACCATGCTTTGAAGTGATGTGCATCACAACAAATCCCATATCTTTGAGTTGTTGTAGCAGATCACTCTCAGTAAACATATTCCAAATTACCCGAGTGCTAGGAGAAACAACAAGGACTTTCGGAATGATGTTTTCTTCAACTTCAGATAGGATACCAATAATGTTTTCAGCATCCACAAAGGGTGCATTTTCTTTTGTCCGAATGTTCTGAGATTCATATGCAATCACCTGAGGAGGAATAATACTACCTGCTTCAATGAGTTCTTTTGCAGGAATTGAGATGATCTTTTCACCATATACTTCAGTATTATTCATTGACTCCTGAGAGTTATTGATTCGAGGAGTTGCAGTAAAGAAATAAGCATTGTCTGCAACCTCTGAAGTATGTGCAATACCAACGAAATTAGATTTCTTTACACAGTGATGTGCCTCATCAAAATAAACAACATCAATCTTAATGTTTGCTTTATTCACACGTTGAATTGAATTGTAAGTGGTAAAGATAAAGTGATGCTTACCACTTCCCATTGCAGTATCATTGTATTCTTCAATGTCTTCTGAACGTGTAGAAGATTGATGATGAGTTTCCCCACTATGAACATGCATATAAGAAACATTCTGATCTTTGAGATAATCCTCAAACTCAGAACAAAGTTGATTTGCTAGTAGAATCCTAGGTGCAACAACAACAAATGTCATTGGTTCTAGTGCATTTAGAATCCTTTGACGTGCATGTTCTAGCATAATCACAGTCTTACCACCACCAGTAGGAATATAGACCGAACCCTTGATTGATTTCTGAATTGCATCCAGAGCACGTTGTTGATAAGAATAAAGTTTCATACTAAGTGATTTGATGAATACATTATAACCGATATTAGGTGCTTTTGGATGATGTTATGGACAGTCCTACTTGTGGCACATGATGTAATGAATTAATCCTCTCTGAAAAATTTAATCAAAAACCAAATAACTAAACTAATGCCACTGATGATAAGAATATATTTCCAAAAACACACTAAAAGACCAATTGCTAAAAGAAAAAATATCCCTCCATCATCTACAATTGAACCACCTGATCTAGAGTTATCATTAGATTCATAAAGATCTTGAATATCATTATCATCTACATCATAAATGGTCTTTATTTGTTCTTTTGCACCATTCCATGTATTTGAATTAACATATACTCTTTGTCTTCCACTAGAAGATCCTAACCAAACATCTGCTTGATATTTTGACATCACATAAACTCCATCATGTAATAATCAACAGTTATCTCAAGTTCTGCTGCTTTACGTTCAATTTCCATTGCACATTCATCTGCATGTTCAGCAGATTCATGGTCACAAAAAAGATCAAGAGTAGATTCGTGCATTTGTTGCTCAGTTAATAGATGGAGAATAAACTTAAACATCAGAACTCAATTGGTTCAAGAGTGGGTTCAGGAAATCCAAACTCAGTAGGAGATACTTTTACAAACTCATCAGTTCCTTCAACTTGCTTATAGCAATTCAAAGAACCAGTAACTTCAGTATCTAAAGCTACATCACCCTTTTCATCTTGGACAGACTCATTATACTCAGTTTCCTTAGGGTTGTCAACATCAAAGATAATGACATTCTCAGCAGCAAACTTAGCATCTTTGAGAGTTTTAGATACATGCTGAGGAGTGTCTATAACGTCAACAACAATCCACTTAGATGCAGATTGTTTACGAATGAATCCAACTGTGTTAGAATCTTTTTGGATTTGATAGACACCACCAGACAGACGAGGAAAAGCAAAAGTCATTGTAAAAAGTTTAGAAGTTGATAAAGAAAGAATCAGTAGCAGTATTCAGGAAGAATACAGAAATTACCACAATACTTACGAACCCAGTTCAGGGTATCAGCATAACAACGAGGTTCAGATAC
>RGCF01000408.1 GCA_009919265.1 Bacteroidota bacterium
TATGATTTGAATGAGGCTAACCATAAAGGTGAATACAAATAAAATATCAGAGTATAATATATGCCTACTGGATCTACCTACGGTGGAAGGCGTAGAAAATATAAACGGACACAAAAACTCAAGCATAAGCGAAGAAAAACTATGCGTAAAAGACTCGTAAGATTAAGAGGCGGTGGGAAAGATCATAGATTGATTGATGCGGTTCTAACTAATAAAACAGCTACCGTTATTAGTGTATTGGCCGATTTAATTATAGAGACAAAAGGGGTTGCTGGAATTGGACAACCCAATGATCCACTTGTAGATTCTGAGATCTATAGATCTACTTCGGGTAAAACACCCCTATTTTTCACTATCAGAAATAAATCCTCCGGCGTACTAGGTTTCGGAGGATCCAGTAGTTGTCTTCCAAAGAAGGAATTTAATAAGACAATCTATATTTTATTGCGATTACTTGGGGCTTATAAAGATATAGAGGATAACGATGGAAATACTATGCTTGCATCTGAAGAATGTCAAGCGTTTGCAAATGACATCTTGGAAGCCAATAATGAATTTTATGATTCACTTAATATTTATGGTTCACTTAGTAATTATGACACAGTAGAAAAGAAAATAAAAGAGATTAAAGGTAAACGTAAAGGAATGTTATATCTATTAATTGTGCTTATAGAAACAATACGATATAAAGACGAGAAACGGAGTGTGGATTATGTTACATTATACAATAGTATAAATTCTATGCTCAACGATGCCCTGGATAATAAGAGGAGACAAGACGAGGCCGTCGAGGCGGCCGACGCTTTTTATGCCCTGGGTGATAAGAAGAGACGCGACGAGGCAGCCAACGATAATGCAGCCAACAAATTTATAAGAGACACGGGGCTAAGGTGGGTCAAAGCCGCACCCTATGGTGTGGTAAAGCTAGAATAAAATCCAACTAGCGCATACGAAAAGTTACCCGGGGCGAGGAATGGAAGCTATGAAACGGATTATATCCATAATGTAGTGAGTGAGTCATAATGACCCAGTCAGGACATATGTATGATTTGAATGAGGCTAACCATAAAGGTGAATACAAATAAAATATCAGAGTATATTATATGAGTGGTAAATCCGGGAAAGGACTAACATTAGAAGGCTTTAATGAAACCAATAGTGAAACCAATAGTGAAACCAATAGTGAAACCAATAATAAAAAAAAAAATGAAACCAAAAAACTCACTAGAGGACTAAAACAACAAGCTTTATCTGGTACACATACATCATCAATTAATGAAATATCTAAGCTACAGGCTAAGTCAAGACTAGCTATTCGTCAAGCGGCACAAACACTGCCAGAATATAGACTTGCGACACACAAACTGCCAGAATATAGACCACCCCCTGAGACATCTTTATCCGCCGAAGCACTAAGATCTCCCTTTGAACCAATCGGGAACACTATAATTGCGGTAGGCTCTGCGGGCGTAATATTAGAGGTACCTTTGGAGGAAACACTTGGTAATGGCTCCGAGGCATATATTAGCAAGACAAGCATTGATGGCTCCCCCTACGCAGTAAAGCAATACACTCTAATCGGTACATTTGACAGCCTGGTAAATTCCATTAATGCGCATTATATTGCTTCAAATAGGGTGGTGCCAAATGCCAATATAATTTGTCTTCATTCAATCATATGCTCTGGTACAATAAGGGAAATGCTGCCTGATATTCCCGATTCATTCTTTTACAGAATGGTTAAGGAACCTCCTACTGAAAGATATTGTAACTTAATCTTTGAGTACATTCCTGGTACCAACCTGGAAGCATATCGTATAAATGAAAATAATGAGATAATAGCCTTGACGACACAATTATTTGACGCAGTACACTATCTTCATACGAAAACTATCGCGCATCGCGACATTAAGCCTAGTAATATAATGATAACTCCTGATAGAATTCTGAAAATCATTGATTTAGGGTCTGCGTGCTTCGTAGGCAGATGCGCAAAAGGTTCTGGTACAAAAGAGTATTCAATGGAAATATATTTCAGTAACCCTCATGACAATACTATTAATAATAACTACGCCTTCAATAACGATATCTACTCGTGCCTCTTAACCGTATATTATATGTTTTCATTTGAAGATAAGTTTTTAGGCTCAGAGGGAGGATTTACAGAAAATAGAAATAAGGACTATAAAAGAGTTCCTGCCGAGTTCAAGGAACTGCTTTCCAGATATATGACTGAAGTGGAAACCAAGCCTATTGTTACACTCGCAGAATGTAAAACGTTAATGGACAAATTCTT
>RGCF01000409.1 GCA_009919265.1 Bacteroidota bacterium
AGTGTTCTTAAATATAATCTTTAAGAAACAAATACATTATTACAATTGAGATAGGTTAAAGATTTTCTTATTACATACATTTGTCTTGTGCGTGGTAATACCGGCTATGTTCTTCTCCTTGACATACAAAGAAAGCCTTACTCCTAATTGTAGAGATGATAATTCTAGTTTCACTCCATTTCTACCACAGAATTCACGATAACACGTCAATTGTTCAGCTGCAGTCCATTCAACCGATTCTAACCCTTGATTCACATGGTACTCCTCCTTGATATAATTAATCCAACTCTCAATAACATTACCGTAATTTTCAACGATGGTGAGTTGATATTCCGTCTTGGGTATCTCTCTACCTTGTGTGGAATTGAAATGTTGAATGTTTGCCTTTTGAAAACAAGTAAAAAGAAAGGCGACAATGTCTTTATTATTGATACATTGATAGAGTCGTGTAAAGTATTCACCGTCGCCTATTTTCTCGTCAGAAGCACGAATGATTAGCTTGCGTCGGTCTTCTTTTGATGTTTGTACGGGGTCGTTTGTTTTATTAGAAAACGTAATGAAACGATGCATGGAACGCATGGTATATACATCTTTGCCCTTGATATGAATATCAGCATGTGTATCAGTAATAAGACCCTTCATCTTACCATCATACTGACGTAATTCAGTAGCACTTAATTCATTCAATACAATCAATCGATATTTTGCTAATTGGTCGTTAAACTTACCAAAGATGTTTTCGGCACTAGTTGTTACGAGTACTTGTCGCTTTCCAATCATATTGCCAATCAATTCAATAACTGTATTTTTACCACCACCCTCTACACCAGCAATACAGGGCATTGTTGTCTTGACTTGTGGATATTGAATAAATTGAGCAATCCAATCCATTAGATAATCATAGACTGCTCTTTCCTTTCCACATATGATAAAGATATGGTCTAGTACGAATTGTACGTCGGCAAGAAGTTCTGGTGTCATGACAGGAACAACATTCTCGTAAGGATACGGAATCCACGTATTGAAAACATCATCAGGACACGTTTCAGTAGGAGAATAAGAATCGGCACGTGTATAGACTCGCATCGTGGTATCTTTCCACCATTTATGTACAAAGTCGCAATATTGTTGCCCACGATGAGAGAACTTATGTGTAAAGTCGGTGGGACTTAGGAACTCGTATGAATCATGTGAATTCTTACAAATGATACCAGTAGGTTCAATGATTTTACAATAGGTTTGTTCAAATACGATTTTAAACTCTTGATATGCCTCTTCGTCCTCTTCTTCTTTCATCTCTTTCTCAACTTGTTTTTCAATCAATTTATCACGTTTCTTTTCTTGACGTAATTGTATCTGTAATTCTTTGGTCTGCTTTTTAGTAAGATAAGAATCAGGAACATGAAACCCCTCGTTCATATCTTTTGTGGTCATGACAAACTCCAAATCAGGATAGACTTTTTTAACATTATCAGCAATTTTCGTAAATAATTCTTCTGAACCAAAAGGAATAACATCATCAATCATACAACCATCGTATGCCAAATTAAGAACAGTTCCGCCCATCGCTTGAACACTGGTTTCAATGATGGTGAGTAGTTCGTTTTCGTGATGACACAATAGACGATTGATGGCTGAACCCTTGAGATTCCATACGGATTGGTCTTTGCGTCCTTTGGCTTTTTCTGCTTGTTTTTTATACTCGGGATATTCTTTCGTCAATAGATTAGCTATCGTCTTACATTGTTGGTGATAATCATATAACCATTCGGGGTCGGTTTCGGTTTGTTGAAAATGCCCGTCATCACGATTGATGGCACGAAGTAGCATTTTTTTAGCCCCATCTCGACTAATTCCTCGACCAACCATTAGTTCTTGTATCATGGGTTCTCGATTCATGACATACATTTCAATAAAATCACACGCAATACCGTGCTTTTTACACAGCCACAATAGTACGCACGGATGACAATTTTTTATATCAATGTCGATACTATTACGAGCAATGGTATGACGGATTCGACGTGAAAGATTCGTAAGACTGATATCACTAGAAAAACGTCGTCCGTCGTTATCCAATTGATAATACGATACTGGGATTTCACCACCATATTGAATAGCACGACGCTGGTACTTTTTCAAGATGTTTAATTGAGCTTCTCCACCAATTAATACTCCACCTATTCCACCCAACAATGCGCAAATCACATAAGTAGCCCACTGAACTTGCCATACCTTTACACCTGCAAGACGCGCTGCTTGTGCGTTATCACCAATTGC
>RGCF01000410.1 GCA_009919265.1 Bacteroidota bacterium
GATCCGACTCCTTTTTAATCTCAGCACGCTTTGCCGAGGATTGTACAGGGTCTACTTGCAGCTAGGGCGGCAAAGCGTGCTGAGATTAAAAAGGAGTCGGATCCGTTTAGAAAGGCCTTGTTAGATGCTGAGCAATTAGCATATAAGTTGACAGCCAATTCTCTGTATGGTCAGCTAGGTTCAGGTGTATTCAAGGTCCGCCTCCAGCATCTGGCTGCATCCGTCACAGCCTATGGCAGAAAGCAAATCTTGTTTGCAAAGGCGGCTATTGAAAAATTCTATGGCCCTGATGCAAAGGATCCCAGGTGCTCAGCCTTCGTAGTCTATGGTGATACAGATTCTCTGTTCGTCGAGATTAATCCCAGGAATCCTGCAACAGGTGAGCGTCTACAAGGCCAAGAGGCAATCCAGGCAACAATTGATATTACTACAGAGGCAGGTGAACTCATCACTAAAGCACTTAAGAAACCTCATGACTTTGAGTTTGATAAAGCATTCTATCCCTTTATAATCTTTAGTAAAAAACGGTATGTGGGTAATATGTATGAGGAGAATGCAACTGACTTTATTCAGAAATCGATGGGTATCGCAACAAAACGTAGAGATTATGCACCCATTGTAAAGACAATTTACGGTGGTGCTATCAAAATACTTTTAACGAATAAAGATGTAGGTGCAGCGGCTGCCTTTGTGAAAAAGTGGGTTACGGACATGATGGATAATAAGGTGAGCTTGAATCAACTCACCTTAACAAAGAGCCTAAGATCTGAATATAAATCTGCAACTCCACCTGCACATAAGGTTTTAGCAAATCGTATAGCGCAAAGAGATCCAGGTAATGCGCCGGCTTCAGGTGACCGCCTATCCTTTATCTATTTCAAGCCACCTCCAGGATTCAAGGGGACGCAAGGAGATCGTGTAGAGACACCGGCTTTCATGAAGGCAAATGGGCTCAAGCCTGATCCAGAGTACTATATTGAGCACCAGTTGGAGAGCCCCGTGGGCCAACTCTTTAGTATTCTAGTAGATCAATTGCCAGCTGCAAAACCACCACCTCAAGGATGGAATGCAGATCCTGATGCACAGGTAGCAGAGCGTGAATTATATGCACGGGACTATCTATTTAAGGCGGCAAAAGCCAAGAATACAAATACTTTAATGAAGGCATGGGGTCTCTCAAATGTTGTAGTAAATACTCAAGCAACTTCTTTAACACCTAGAGCTAAACCAAAGGCGGTTGTAGTTACAAGGGCAGAACAATTATTCCTAGATCAGATGCTCGTAGCAAACTCAAAGAGAAAATCTACTAAGAAATAAGATGATACGTTTAGACACAATTGATACTACATTGTCCGCTGCAACAATAGCAGCCTGGGATACTGAAGATTCGTATTATAAGGGAATGAAGCATTCTATAGCACGAAATCTTAATATAAAAGCAAGGGGAAATCCGTATCTTCAGACAAAGGAAGGTAAAGCGACTTCAGAAAACATTGAATTTGAGTATCCTCTAAAGGGCCCTATCCAAATTGTATATTTAGACGGAAAGTCAGACGCTGGTTTGCCACATACACGAGGCAAGACAGGAATCGCACTGCCTGTCTTTTTTCTCTGGAAACCAAATGAAAAGACAATGAGACATGAATTAGTCCATTTATCTCAGAAACAATATTCAGAAAGATGGTGGAATTTTTATAAAATACATTGGAATTTCAGGCCTGCAAGTGAACCTGAATTCTTACAGATACCTATAAAATGGCGTTCTAAACGTAGAATAAACCCAGATACTCTGAAAACCCCTTATACAATATGGAAAGATAGATACATACCTTTATCTATTTTTCTAAGTGAAACGGATCCTGATTTGCGCTATTGTAAACGTGGATTTTGGGACATTAAGATGTCTCAGTGGACATGGGAAGAGCCTCCCGGTTGGGTAGAGATGTTTGGCTCAGGCTTTAATGACGAGCATCCAAATGAAATAGCAGCACATTGGATTGATGGATCTGCAGGTAAAGAAAAATCTGACTTTTTTCGTCTAAACCGTATTTAGATGCTTATCATACCTGATAGAAAAAATACAACACAAAGACTGCGTGATAAGCAACAAGTAAACGATCCATTGCTAACTGAAGTAATAGAACCAGCTGCAGTCTATATGCCCTTTGATAACTGTGGACAATATACAGATATATGGAAAATTTGTTCAAAATACCTTGAAGAATTTGAGGCAATTGATACTCTTCAT
>RGCF01000042.1 GCA_009919265.1 Bacteroidota bacterium
TAATCTATTTTCGCGACTATTATATTTATAAATATCGTTGCGTAAAAATCACGGTCAAAAAATTGCTTGGGGGGAAACATAATGACCGAGGTATACATGTCCAATTCAATTACTCTTAAACAATTTCTAGAAAATCACCGGTTACCTAATGCTGATAGACGCCCTGCATCCATTACCGGCATGGGAGAGGCTGCCGGCAAATATCTTATTCCTGACGAGAATTATGACCAGTTCCTCGACCTGGTAAATAAGCATCTCTTTGAAGATAGAGGTCGCCCTTTGAATCTTGTGGAACAACCAAATCCCAATGGCCCTAAGCCTCTTACTATTGACTTAGATTTCCGTTTTCCAAAAGACCGCTCTCTAACACACCCCTTTCAGCAGAGTCATATCAAGGCATTTACTGAAAAGCTTACAGAGGGTCTTGGAACATTCTTCAATATATCAAATTACGAGGACCTCAGGTATTTCGTGTCTTTAAGGCCCCAGGCTTATGTCGATAAGAAATCTGGTGAAATCAAGGACGGTATTCACATCGTCTGCCCTGACATTATCTTGTCATTCGAGAAGCAAGGAGTTCTCAGAAACTGGATGCTTGGCCAAGATGCAATCAATCGAGCATTTGAGGGGACTTCCTTCACCAATGATGTATCTGATATCTATGATACATCTTGCACGAGAAAGCAGGGATGGTTCCTATATGGAGAGTCAAAGCCAGACATCCCTGCCTATACATTGAGCTACGTTCTTGACTATACTCCTTCCTCGAATACATGGTCTGTCTTAGATTCATTCAACTATGATAACCGTGAACTTCTTGAGCTTCTTAGTGTTCGATACAAGCTTGCGGAGGATGACAATGAGGTGAAGTCAGAGGTAAAGGACCTTTATAAGAAGCTTAGTCAAGGTGGAGGTGGCCCCGTTGCACCCGTTGTTCCAAGTGGTCTGACACTAGAGGAGATGGAAACTCTCCCAAATAACCCTCTTGTAAAGGAGGCTTTTGAGGAGCCTCAGGTTGACACAAACTACGAGGAGATTGATATTGTAAAGCAATTTGTCAGGGAGTGCCTTTCAATAAAGAGGGCTGAAGACTACACATCTTGGCTAAATGTAGGCCTTTGCCTTCATTCGATATCACAGTCTCAAGATATGTTTAATCTATGGATGGAATTCAGTGCAAAGTCTTCCAAGTCTGAAGGCAATGACTTAGTAAAACTCAAACGCAAGTGGGATTTGTCAATGAGAGCTGAGGGTAATGGTCGTCGTCTAACAATTCGCAGTTTGAGGCACTGGGCGCAACTCGACAATCCCATTGCATTCAAGGAGATCATTGAACGCGACGTTATCAACTATATCCTTCACAGTACTCTTCCTACTCACAATCACGTGGCTCGTCTAATGAAGCGCATGTTCCAGGATAACTACGCAGCTTCTATCAATGCAAGAAGTACGGAGTGGTTTGAGTTCCTCCCCGAGATGCATCGGTGGAAAAAGATTAACCAGGGTGTTGCATTGAGAAACAAGATTAGTGGTGGAGGCAATGGGCTTGAGGTGACTGACATGATTGCCGCTGCAAGACAGCGTTTCAAGACGAGCCCTGAATTCACCCGAATGGAGGCGATCGCATCAGCAAGCAAGAGCCTCGAGGCACTCCAGATTGTCCTCCGTGGACTCATTGAAAAGAAGAAGAATCTGCGTGATCTTAATAAGATTGATGAGACCCGTGAGGTTGATGTTCAGATCCGCGAGGCCGAGAGCTCGATCGAGATGATTACAAAGAAGCAAGATCTTCAACGTGCCGATGTGCGCGATCGTAAGTTTACTGAGCTAGCAGACCTTGAGGGTAAGCTCCATAACTGCGGCTTTAAGGATGCAGTAATGAAAGAGTGTCAGGGTCTCTTCTATGAGGAGGGATTTGAGCAGAGCTTGAATACCAACTGCTACCGCATTGGCTGTGCAAATGGAGTTATCCATCTGGATGCCATTAAGCCCAATCCTGACAGACCTGGTGAAATGATGCCCATGGATAAAGATAAGGGTGATCCATATAACTTCTTTCAGCCTGGTGTTCCTGAGGATTATCTGACGTTCCAGGCTGGCAATGACATGCCCGAGTATGAGCCCATTCCCTACATCGAGTATGACCCAACGGATCCTATTCAAATGGAAATTGATGACTTCTTTGCAAAGATATTTCCTAGACCCGAACTTCGTGCATGGGTTCTTAAATTGCTCGCATCTTGTCTTGAGGGCAAGAATAGAGAGCAGTGCTATTATACATTTCAGGGTGTGGGTGGTAATGGTAAATCGAAACTTGTAGAGCTGATGATTATGACATTCGGTGACTACCAATCCTCACTTCAATCAACAGCCCTGACTAGAGCACGACCAAATTCTGGTGCAGCCAATCCAGACATTATGAGTATCAAGAACAAGCGCTTCATATATATGCAGGAACCTGATGACCGCGAGCCATTGAATACATCTCGTATGAAGCAATTTAGCGGTGAAGATGCTGTAGAGGCTCGCGGCCTGTTCCAGGACCAGGAGCGCTTCAAGATCTCTGGCAAGTTGTTTATGATGTGTAACACGCTACCCACCATTAACTCAATGGACCGTGGCACATGGCGCCGTATTCGTCTGATCCCTTTTGAGAGCAAGTTTGTAAATCCTGGCGATAAGGAGCTCGGTCAACCCAATGTATTCCCCAAAGATATGAACTTAAATTCTAAGCTCAAGAAATGGCGTATTCCCTTCTTTAGTAAGCTTGTTCACATCTACTTAACCCAGTATGCCGTCAACGATAATGGCACCCTGGAACCCGCTCCCGAGATTGTGACAAGTGAGTCCAGAAAGTATCGCGACACCTTTGACTCCTTGAATAAGTTCTGCCAGGAGCGCTGCCGTATTGACAAGGATAGTGATGAACAAGCCAGTGTAAGCGATGTCTGGCGTGCTTACAAATACTGGCACGAGGCTGTGGGTGGAGGAAACAAGAAGCTTGCTCAGGTAGAATTTATGAAACGTTTCAATGAAGAGTTCTATCAAGGTGAACCTAAACAAGGCAAACTCTACAATGGCCTCTTTGTGTTCAACACAGAAGAGGACGTTGTGGCATATGACGATGAGAGACGTGATACTGGGCTAGAGATGGATGCTGTTGAAGTGACAGCATAATTAGCCTATTCTTATAATTATAGCAATTGCAACTATAAATGTAATTAAAAACATTCCAAATGTTTTTAATGCAGCACTTGTACTACCTGTAGCATGATTTGTCATTATACTTGATACAATTGCCAATGAAAAAAATGATAAAATAAAGAAAAATAAACTAAAACCTTGTAAGGTTCCACTTATATTTGGCATTGGCGATGTTACATCCGATTCAAACGCAGCATCATATGCAGCAGTCTGTGCTACTAATTTCTGTGAAACAGGTCCCATATTTTTTGCTGATTCCATCAATGAATCAGCAGTAGCCTTTTGTTCATTTAATATACTTTTCAAAAATGCTATTTTTTGTTGTGGAGTTGAGCCACTTCCTGAAGCAGTTGGAGGACTGCTAGCAGAATTACTTGCAGGTGGACAGCTTCCATCCTTAGATGTAGCAACAGCAGTCTTTGGACCACGAGAACTCATCTTACTAACGGAGGGGTTGACGGTTAACATTTCTCGGAACAATGTTGCCATAGTAGGATTTTCAAACCCTTCTATAACAGGTGACAGATGGTCCATTTCTACCGTAGAGCACTTAATAACTTAGCCGGGATTTTGATTAACCAAAAACACTAGCGCCAGGAGAGCTATCACCTGGAACATTTGTAGGGCAAATTGGAGCTACATATGTATTAGGTTGTTTAGAAAAACGAGCCTTATGCCAGTAACGTCCATCACGAGCTACATTTGTATAACGCCATCTGATAACTAACATACAAATGGCAATAGCTGCAATTGAAAAAGATACAAATGCAAAAAGTGTCTGATTAATTATTCCATTAGACAATAAGAATGCTAAAATAGCTATAAAAGATAAACTAATAAATAGAATTTGCATAATGTATAATGTATCTAATTTATTGAAATTAGACCATTCATTAATTTCATTTTGTCTTCCTGCTACTCCATTGTTTAACTCAGATATCGCTAATTGTTTTGCAGTAATATCATCTACATCTTTTGCAAGACTTGTTAAATCACGAGTTCTAGCCATGTAATATGCAGATGATACTATATTATTATCTGCTCCAGTTACCTGGTCAATTAAATCATTGAATTTAGCCGTCTTGCTTTCATTTACTGCCTTAATTGTTTCCCCAACATTTGACACAATAAAATCATTCTTTTGCGAATCACCTAGAGTTGTTAAATATGCTTGAAGTTCCATGTCACTTAATAATTTAGTCTGGTCAATAAGGCTATTGACATTTGCGAATGCCTCCTTCATCTACTCTGAGAACTATAATTTAAGGATATGGTCATTAAATTATAGTAGATTTATACAAATATTACTCACTCTTAACACTACGATACAAGTAAAAAATAAGACCAGCTGCTACAATATTCATAAAGCCGTAGATAGCCAATAAATTCCGGGATGAAGAATTTTTCTCAATAGAATATTCTATCATTGCCGACTTTGCATCTTTTTCTAAATCATTTTTCTTAAGTAACTTTGCATGTTTAATAAGTTCCTCACGTGTTTCATCAAGTTGAGTATTCAATTCATTTACACCTGATTTTTCTCCATAATATGATTTAAGACTCAATAGACGCGAATTTACAAGCGCTTGTAGAATTTGTAGAATTTGATTTAATTTTGAATTAAGTTTCTCTGTATTCTGTTTTTTTGTAACGTATACAGAAGGTAATGATCCTGTTCCTATTGTAGCGGCACTCATCAATATATCACGAAGGATATACATATATCGCTTATAATAAAAACAGTATTCTTCAGTTATGTTTTTTCTTAAATTTGCTGCATTTATAGCATACATTTTAGATAATTCTGGATTACCAGATGATTCTAAACTAGGTGCAACTGCAGTTGCATTTTGTAAGAGATTTTCAATGTGACTTGTTAATACACTTGTTTCTACCATCCCATTGGCTTGAATAGAACTGTTTGAAAATCCAGTTCCATTATTGGGTAAACATGATTTTTTTGAACTAGTTTGATAATTATCCATGTAATTAGAATCAAGTATAGTCTCCTTATTATCCGAACAAAAATCCGGCATTCTATTGTCTACTACGATTTGTATTCTTGGCCTGGAAGTATAAAATAATAAAAATAACTAGAGCACTTGCTACAAGAATGAGAAGTCCTCCTAATATCATAGGATTCTGATAAAATGGTCTTGTATCGGGTGCCGGAGAGGCAAACCAGGCTGATATACTAGGAGGGATATTCATTTGACCACTAAATCCATTTATCTGAAAAATTAAAAAGATAGAAAGAGAAGCCATAAATACACTCGCTGCAATCAAGTATGGCAAAGAAGATTGTCTTAATTCAGGTATAAGTCCATGCGTTGCCTCTCTAGGCATAACTGACTCCTCGGGATGCACACGATTTGAATATCGTTCTTCATTTATGAGTCTAGGATCCGAATCTCCTATATTTTTAGCAGTCTTACTAATATATGTCCTTAATGCCTGATTAACGCTAATTAATTTAGTATAATATTCTGCTATAGGGGCAAAAGCAGTTTCAATCGCATTTGCATTAGCAGGTGTCTGGGCATTGCTATATGTAGAAATTGCAGCATCAAGATTTAATATGGCATTATCTAAATCGAGTGCCCCAAGCGACTCATATGTTAATTGTGTTTCTAAAAAACTTAAATCAGGCATGGCCTTCTTACTATTATGGAGTACATAGTCTATAAACAATGTATTCTCCTGCGGAAGGACTTGGTCGTGTGACCTTGATAATATCACCGGGAATAGCACCAATAACTCTTGTAATTGGATCTTCATGATATCTTATTAAAGGAAATTGCCCCTTCTGAGTAATATACATCGATTTCATTAGAGGCTCATGTTGCTCTTTAGGGATAATCTCATGAGGGGGCACTAGAAAGTGATGTAATGGATTCATCTGAAAACTATCCATGTAAAAGAATGACAGACGAAGGTTACGAGTATTCCATTGATTAATAGAAGCCTGGTGAAAGACTGATACAACTGGTTCATTTACTAAACATATTATAGATGTCTGAGCAGGGTCAACCGGAGACCCAAGCTTATCAGGTTGCCTTGTAGATGCTTCTGGTGAAATACCAATAGGTGTCTCAAGTGAGGAAAGAAATCCAGGTAGCTTTTGTTTTAGCCTTAGGAGGAATATATAGACCCTTACATTTGGAGTAGGTACATTCATTCCTTCACGAGCTTTTACAGTAAATTCTAAAGCCCTTCCATTTGAAGCAGCAGCTAGACCTTCTCTAATTTCATCTGGTCCAAACTTAGATGCACCTGTTACATCATACCCACGATCATGTAAGACATTAAGGAGTGTCTGACGTGATCGGAAAACTTTTTCTACAAATTGTGCCATACCTCAATATCTATTTACATAGTAATCAAATTTTTAAGTGGATTTTAACTTCCTTTAATCACAGTTATTCTCATATTTGGATCTGAAGTCATTGAATTAGATTCACCCCCTTGTTGATTTCCAAATGAAACTGATCTTTTCTTTAATGTAATATTACTACGCATTGGTTTTGGAGCATTTGTTGACATAAAACCACCCATTTGTATATCATCTGTTGCAACGGATATCGTAGGAGGTGCTCCAGGGACACCCGATGTATAGAGTTGAGCAGGCTGGGGTTGAGACGCGGCATAGACCATTGGTGAATGTGACATATTTAACCCCTGATTCCCATAAGGAGATGGCATCTGAGCAACCGGTCCATAGAATTGTCCTTGAAATGGTTGTTGATAATAACCACCCCCTTGTTGAGGAACCATCATTCCTGGCTGTGCCATCATTCCTGGCTGTGCCATCATTCCTGGCTGTGCCATCATTCCTGGCTGTGCCATCATTGATGGTTGTGCCATCATTTGTGGCTGTGCTGTAGGTAATACACTAGGAATAGAATTCTTAGCCTCTAAATCTTCATCTGCAACAACTTCCTCTGGACCACCAACGACTTGTATAGACCTTGCAGGAGGTACCACAGTAACGGTTGTCGGATTTGGTTGAAACATTGGACCCTGTTGTGTTTGAACCATTGTTCCAGGGACTACGCCTGGCACTGGTGAAACAGAAGCAATATCTGTAGCCGTTTTAATAGCACCTTGAACTCCAGATCCATCGACAACTATGTCATCTTCATCTGAAACACGAGGCACTGATGGTGGTATAGCCCCCAATTTCATTAATAATTCAGGAGAAGCTTCTACTGGACCCTCTATGATTTCTCGGTATTCAGGAACAACTATTTCTGGTAATATAAGTTTTGGTAAGGCAACAGCAATCCTAGCTTTCTCCTCTTCTGTAGGAGGAGGTAAATCATCTTTATGAATTCCATTCAAACGTAACATATCTTTTTCCGTCATAATACGCATCCCAATATTCATATACGTTTCAAGTTCCTGAGATAATAATTTGAATGCATATGGCATCTCAATAACCACTGGAGCAACCATGGTCTTTCGAATGGGAGGAATGAGTTCTAGATCATTTGGACCTGATCCAATATAAGAAACTGGGCCTGTACATAAGGGGCAGACAAAAAGACCTGTCTTAGGATTTTCAATAGGTATTGTTCCACATCCCTTACAAATACGAAAACTAACACCATCTGAACGTAACATATACGACTCATTTACAAATGCACTAATTCCATGGCCCACAATCGCATCACGTTCCATTTCACCAATTCTAAGACCACCTTGTGCTCCACGGCCTCCTGTAGGTTGATGAGTGCGCTGCTCTCTGCGTCCCTTTCCACGAGCATTCCACTTGTCTTCTACCATGTGCTTTAGACGCATTGAGAAAATAGGGCCAATAAACATATCAGTTAACAATTGACGACCACTTGTGCCATCATATAAAATTTCATTTCCAAATTTCTCAAATCCAAGTTGTTCTAGTGCCATATTCATTTGCTTTGTCAGACGACCATCGTCTGTAAAGGCAGTTCCATCTGCAATCGCGCCAACATTGGCCCCAATCTTACCCATGACCATTTCTATAACGTGACCAATCGTCATACGAGAAGGAATAGCGTGAGTATTCATAATCATATCTGGAACTATACCCTGAATTGTTCTAGGTAAATCATGAGATCTTACGACCATTCCTATAGTCCCCTTTTGCCCATGTCTATTTGAGAATTTATCTCCTAACTCAGGAACACGATACTCAACACATCGAATCTTTACTATTCTGAGACCCTTATTATTCACTAATACAACGACAGACTCAACACGCCCATGTGTCCAAACTTGAGCAGATTCAGATGAATCAGCAATCTTTCCTCCAGGAAGTTCCATCGTGCGCCCGACTATAATGGTATTCTCATCTACATATGCACCCACTCTAACAATTCCCCGCTCGTCTAATTGAGAATAGTCCATACCTGGTTTTAAATCAGTCCAACCAGGCACTGACTTGGGATTTGCAATACGTGTGCGTGTTTTGGCTTTCTCATCATCTTCCTCAAATACATTATAGGAACGGTAATGAACAGAGTTAAATAGACCTCTCTGTAGAGCATCATGGTTTATTACAATACCGTCTTCCTGATTATATCCTGCAAACATTCCCATGGCCAAAATAATATTAGAACCATATGGTAAACGCCCTTGACCCAAATAATCATAATATAACGTGCGGACAAGAGGAGGAGATCCATTTGTCAAAATAGATGCCTGATTATCATACCGCATGTGTGCGTTAGATGCATAGACTGAAATACCCTGCTTTGACTGCGAGTCGCCTAGCTGATTACGCACAGACTGATTGTGGTGAGAAAAAGGAATAAGAGATGTAATTGCACTCATAATAGTAGAAGGATGAATTTCTACGTGTGTCGTTTCATCTGTCGCTTGTTCCATGAAATTAACGATAAAGGTCTCATTGTGTTCATATGGATCAACATATTCGATTAAACCTGAATAAGGGCTCAAATACTCAATATATTCTTTCATAGAAAGACCTTCACGTTCATGTAAAGGGTCTATGAAACCAGACCAAGAGAGACCATGTGCCTTTGTCTGGGGTAAAAACCCCATAACCATATCACGCCATGTAGTACCTTGTTCTGCAAGCTTATTTTTAGGATATGTAGAAGCCTTCCATGGCTCCATATGTAATAAAGGACGACCTGGACGCCCTTCATCAAAATTAATTAAAATACGTCTATCACTGATAAAAAACGCAACACCGACAGATGCAGATACACATCCAGTCCATTTTAGAAGTTTTATTAGTCTTGTTAATTCATTTGCATGTAATGTGTATCCAATTATACCATTATTCAAGAAAACAGGAACACACATCGCCCTCAAGTCACCCGTTGCATCTCCTACACCCATTAGAAATTCCCTTTTAAAAAGCCATTGCAAGAAATCCTTGGTTGGTGTTCCAGTGCTAATAGATGCTAAGACAGACAGATTTTTAGTAATACCAATAGAAGCACCACCTGGTGTCTCATTTGTACAGAAATATCCATATTGACTTGTATGTAAATGACGAGGACCTGTGAGCTTCATTCCTGTATCGAATTCCAACACAACACGACGACAGTGACTCATAAAGTCAATATATGAGAGCCGAGAAAGAGATTGTAAGACGCCAGATTTTTCATCTCCCAATCCAGATCCCCATTTACCCTTGAATCCACGCATTAGACCACTTGTTAACATATGAGATTGTTGCTTTCCTGACGCCTTGGGTGAACGAAAAATAGAGACTGCATTAGACTCCGCAAAGATATTCATGAAATTCTCACCTTTATACACTTGGACATTGTAATTATACTCTTCGTCTATAGCTCGGCCTACTGCTTTCATCCATGTTTTATAGACACCCTGGAATAACATTTGTGTTAAGAAACCAGATGTTAAGCATCGCTGGTTCCTTGTATCATCGCGATCTGTCTTTCCGTCTAGACCCATGTAGACACGATATATCTTTCTAACACAATCTCCTAAGTAGACAGCTCTTGCACCAGGGCTATCTGGAACATGAGTGAACATTTGGTTATGAATAATATCTAAAACATGAGCCTCTCCAAACCCCTTGGTTAATGTCTTAATATATTGAATAGCAGAGTATGTATCTAAAATAGGGTATGCGTCTGTAAAACATGTAATTAAAAAAGGTTCCATGAGTTTGAGTTCATCTGGATTCATAGATGGTAGAATAGCTTGAGTAATTTCTCTATCTGACTCGAGACCAAGAGCCCTAAATAAAATGCAAATAGGAATAGACTTACGAACAAAAGGTAGACCCACATGGAGCGATTCTGATTTTCTTACAATCGCAAAGGTAACTCGTCGAACCTGTCTGGTTTCAGGAGATAAGCAAGAAATAGAAGAGAAATTAGCAATCTGAGGATCCGACTCCTGGTTTTGAATATATAAGGTATTAAATGCCTGTTCCTGGTGTGTAATCAAAACCTTTTCTGTTCCATTGATAATGAAATATCCACCTTGATCATAAGGACATTCTCCAACAGATTGTAGAAATTCATTGGGTTTATTATATAACAAACATGGCTTTGAATGTAACATAATAGGAATTTCAAAAAGGGGAAATTTAGATAATGTTGTTTCTTTTACAGATGGCTCGCCTTCGACGCCTTTTGCAAATTTTACTCTAATAAGTAAATCAGCATAGACACCTGCTGAATATGTTAGATTTCTTAAACGAGCTTCATTAGGAAATAGAAGGCGAACTTCTTCTCCACCCATATGCTGTAATGTAGGGGTTCCAACACTCAATGCTTTACCATCCAGACCACCAATATAAATTTCAACTGTATATTCGTATGTATTGGTTCCTTTAATCAAATCTTTAACAACTATCAATGGATTCTGACTCTGAATAATTGCAGGTAAGTCTGTTTCAAGGAACTGATTATATGAATCTAAATGATGACGTGTGTAAGGATAGGCCGTTGTTTGAAAATACTGGTCTAAGAGCCTTTTAGGAATTTCCATAGACCTTTGTTCTGCCATCTATTTCGCAAGGCACAATTTTCATAATGCTATTCGTGCGTAATAACTCATAATCACATTCTTTTTTAAAGAATTAAATTATAGTTGTGGACCAGCTGATGTCTTATATACATCAGCACCAAGTGTGCGTATATGTGCTCCAGCTACATTAGGCTCTATAAAAGAAGAGGGGGTAGGCCTATAAGGAGCTTGTCCAGATGCATCTGATGAAGGATATAAGGGTGTTCCTTTTCCAGGGTCAGTCATCATAGCAGAATAAGCTGCTGAAGGCGGGGCCGTAGGTATTAGAGGTCTGAATAAACCATCGATTAGACCACCTCCTGCTTGAGATGCAGATGAACCATCTGTCGAGAAGGCATTTGGCTTTCCACAATCGGATGTAATAGCACTCGCATAAGAACGATCTAATCCCTGTGTCTGATATGTTGGGAAGTTACCGTAGACACCTTGAACACCTGCTCTTGTTTGGTAGTCCAAAGGAGCACCACTTTGAGTTAATGGTGTAATAGCACCACCACGTGTCTTACGTCTACGTGTTTTCGCAGCACCTGACTTGAGGCCATATCGAAATTTCAAATAAGCTGCGGCATCTGCCGGAGGAAGATCCCGTTTGAATGTTTTACGCCATTCCTCTCTATATTGAATTACAGCATCGGAGAAGGAATGTTTTGCAGTCTTTTCTAAATGAGAAACAACGTTGTCCATGTGATCAAATGCTTTGCGGAGTTGAGGTATTGTTAATACTGGTTTTTTTTCTCCTTTTGAAGATATTCTTCGCGTCTTCCGTTGGCCCTTGACCATTCTATTATTAGACAGTCTTAAAACTTGCTGATGCTAAATTATTATTCTTTTTTGTATTATTTGCTGGTTTATTGGCAGCCCCAAATATACCAGCATTTGCAGGCTTATTGGCATTTGCAGGCTTATTAGCATTTGCAGGCTTATTGGCATTTGCAGGCTTATTGGCATTTGCAGGCTTATTGGCATTTGCTCCTATATTAAAAATATTACCCGAGTTATTCTTGAAACCCATGATATCTGGCATATTTGGCATAGTTGGCATATTTGGCATAGCTGGAAGCTCAGGTAGTATATCACCTGCATTAGGAGGAGATACCCCGTGCATATACAAAATACCCAGAGTTCCAGCAAAAATTACTGCTAAAAGCATTATGAAACCTGAATATTGTTTCAGCAAATCAGTTGCCATTGATTCACGATATTCATATGGAAACATCACATAGTGTTGCCATAAACCAAGGCAAAACATTGCGACAGCAAGGCCACCTAGCACATATGGTGATAGTCTTGGTATGATAAAAAAAGCAAAAAGTGCTCCTAAGATTAAAACGATTAATGATGGAATGAACAACTCCATTTCCTCTCTAATATGTTTCGCGATACGTTAGTAGCTCCTTTCTACAACAATAACGGTGAAGGCCAAGTTCATCTAAAACCTTTCCTTCAGGTGTTGAAGGGAGCTTAGTCTCGTCAAGAATAAGAAGAGACGCAGGCTGTCCTCCCCGGAGTTCTTTTGTCCGACGCTCATAATATCTCCAAAGGTCGGCTAACACATTTCCACAATTCATGCAACGAATTGGAATAGGCATACTGTTTCTACTACCCGGGATTTAAGCAATTTTTATTGTAAGTACAACTTAATGCGTAGAAATCACATGAAATGATCCCTTCCAGGAAGTCAGAGAGATGTCTTCTGTTCTGTTTTCCAGTGGTTCATATAACCAGCGCAACCACGCTCGTGACAATATTAAGAAAGTAGAGAGTAAAGTTGGTGAGCTTGAAAAGAAGATTGCCGACCTTGAGTTTGTTATTACTACTTTACAGAAATCTGGTCTTAGTTCTTCAGGAAGAGATGGTGCAGTAGGCCCCCAAGGACTTCCTGGACCTCAGGGACCCATGGGCCAACAGGGTTCTGTTGGCCCTATGGGCCCTATGGGCCCTATGGGCCCTCCTGGTGTATGCACTTGTTCTAATACTGTTCCGGCTTCAAGTTAATACTTTTTTCAAACTAGGAACACTAATTTGTATTGAATGTTGATTTAATAAATATTTAGATAAGGCTGGCATAGAAAGTTTTGGAAACTTTGTATACGACGCCCTAATTTCATCCAGTTGGTCTTGAGACCATTTTGATTTCTTCTCATCCTTAGGACTATTGGATGATGTAGTTAAAATAGACCGTTCCATTCCATCTGATGTCTGAATGAGGTAACCAATTGTTGATTCCACATGTTCCTCATCATGGCATTTATCGCATAGAACTACCAAATTTGCATTTGAATGTACATTTGAGAGATCACTTAGATGACCTGTATCACTGGCGTGATAGCGTTCTCTGATATGATGTACCTCAAGACCTTTCAATTCACTGATTCCACATTTTTCACATTTTATTCGAATTATATTTGAATTCCAAGAGGATCCAACTGATTCAGAAAGTTCTATTTCTCCTGTTAAACTTTTTCGAAATCGAATTGCATTTTCTAAAATATCATTTGGTATACGCATGGCCTTTGCAACTTCCAGTCCATACAATGATGAGCCAGATCCTTCCCGTAAACTTCTATGATACACTAATTTATCTAAAATATGATCATATTCCACATGTAAATGCCAAATTTTCAAACCAGGTTCTTCTGAAATTTCTTTAATTTTATTTAGACCATGAAGATGAGTGGCAAATAGAAAACGAGCACCACGATGTATGAGACCTTTCAAGCCAGCTGCTACTAATGCAGTTGCAGAAGTTGTCTCCGTTCCAGAACAAAGTTCATCTCCTAGGACAAGTGACTTAGGACCAGCCTCTCTAAAGATATCACGCATTTCAGACATTTCTACTGCAAACGAACTCAAGCCCATCCACAGATTATCCGTATTTATAATTCGGGTATGTAGGCTTTGAAAAGGAATCAAGCGCATTGTGCTACAAGGAACAAAGGAACCACCTTGGGCTAATAATGTAGCAAGTCCTACTGCTCTCATTAAACTTGACTTTCCAGAGGCATTTAGACCATAGAGAAGCCATGACTGGTTAGGTGTCAAAGAGACATCATGTTGAACATAGGGTATTTTTCTGTCTTGTGCTTCTAATAAGGGATGTCTGAGCCCTTGAATTTCAATAGAACTCTCTAATCCGTCTAGAATTGTTGGTTTTGAATATCCATATTCTTTGGCTACCTTTGCTAAACCAATGTTTACGTCTAAGTTTGTAATCCATTTTGATACTGTAATCCACTCTTCAAAGAATTGGTCTGCTAATTTAGATCCATGTTCTATTAGCGCAATTGCTTGTTTTTTCTTTAAGGTCTCACGAAGTCTCATTAAGACTACATATAACTGATCTAATTCACTTGATTCTAGATGAGATCCTGTCTTATTAAGTTTAGCAATACAGTTAACAGGAAGTTTTCCAGATGCATTCAATGTTTGTATAATACCTCTGGCTCCCTTGATGACTAAGGAGCTGTCTCTAAATTCTATTTTAAATGTATCAGCCGCTACATTGGCTAGTCGTGCAATTTGTTCAATCCATGTATTTAATTTTAACCATTGTTCTTTGATTTGCTGTTCAACATGATCTAATTCCAGACAAAGACCCGTATGAAATAAGGAAGTATCTTCAGACGCAGCATAGACTTTTTCTACACTGAATACTTGAAAGATTTGTTCATAGATTTGCTGGATTTCCTTGGGGCCATCTGTTATCCATTTCATTGCCTTAAACGTTGTGTCAAATGCAATTAAATCAGTGCTCTGTAATTGTCCCTGCTGTATTTTTCTGTAAAGGCGATCTACATCTGTCATTGTTTTTATACGTTTAACTATATGGTCGAATTCTTTCTTTGTCCACATATCAACTGCATCCAAGTTTGCTCGAATATGCTGGGGATCTGCAGATGGTTTTAAAAGACGTTCTCTGAGACCCCTGTGCCCCATTGGACTTGCACATTTATCAACTAAACTCAGAACATCTTGCTTTGTTCCATTAGAATCTTGAACAATCATATGGAGTTGGACCAGAGCATTTTCTCCTAGCCTCATAGTGGACCCAGGAACCCATGGGTAAACTAAGAGTTGTCCTAGTTTCATAGATGGCCATAAGTCTTTTAGTGAGTAAAGAAGAGAAAGAAGGGTTGTCTCCGTCCTAGATCCAGGGGCCAAATGAAGAGCAACATGTGTTGGAAGAAGAGATTTCAGAGAACATTGTTCTTTTAAGAATGTTTCTCTGAATTCTGGTTTTGTCCATGCCCCAGTTGTCAAGGCATCTCTTCTATGGAAGGTAGTTCCAGAGGGACATCCTAAGATAGACTTTAACTTGGTTTCCGTAATTTCTTTAAAGCGACTGGAACCTGTAGTGGACCATAAGACTTCTCTAGGTGGGTATAATTCCATGAATTGTACAATATCATTGGATGTCCAGGCTTCTTTTGTTCCTTGAGCCCTTGTATCAAATACATGAAGGTGACCCGTTGTTAAATCTAAGGCAACTGTTGAGATATAAGGTGCTTCTTGTAATTCTTGTTCGGTTAAGGAAACAAATGTCAAATACAAGTCATCTGAACTAGCGGCTTCTACATGGGTTCCTGGCGTCAAGATGCGATCAGTAGTTCTTTTCACTACCTTCCCTTGTATATTCTTTACCTGTTCTACTAAGACAACCGTCCACCCCATCTGAGTAAGTCTAGCTGCCCATTTGTGCACTGAGTAATCAGGAATTCCAGCAACCAGGCCATCAAGTCCATCTGGACCCTCGCCTTTCTTTACTGATACCTTGAGGCCCAGAATATCTACTAATGTGTTAAACGTAGTCTTACCATTGCCTGTTTCTGGATCCATAACGTCATACATCTCATAAAATATACCTACCATGAGAAATATGGCAACCTTCTGGCCAAATTTTTTTGTCTGTTCCGTGAAGTTATCCAAATATTCCTGATACATGTTTGGCATTCTAATGATATGTACATGCCGGCAGTTTAGGCTGTCGGTGAAAAATTGACTTTTTGGTGACCAATATAGGTAGCATAATGGCGGATAAGAGTGTTCTAATTCTTCGTATTCTAACGCATGTTGTGGAGGAGTGCTACTATGAGAGGATGCTTAGTCAAAAGTGCAAGGAAATTGATGTAGCTACAACATATAATGATTTCTTTCTTTGGAACAAGAAATGCTTGGAGGAGCTTTCCTTTGAGGATGTAAAATGGGTCTGGGGTCTGTGTAATCGTCTGAATTTGAAAAAAATCGGAATGATGGATATGGAGGACTGTGGTACTTGGAAGGCAGATACTATCTTCTATGATTTGAACAAGAATCTTGTAATTGTTCACCCTAGATAATAGAAGTGTATCTTATGATGCCCCTTGGGGCACCAAGTTGTCTCGGTTAGAACCGTTTCCAAGAAACTAGCATTTTTTAGAAAGTTCATATTCTGAGGTGTTCTATATGTGATGTAAATACCTGAGAATTCATCTATAATTTTTTGTTCCAAGATGTCAGCCGTGTGATCGTCTAGACACAAGTTATCTGCATGTAAGACATTATATGGCTTATAAGACTCATTCAGCATGTCTCCTTGCCAGATTGTAACATCTCTTTTTTGTTGTGAAATACGATGTTCGCTAATTTCTACACCCTCCCATTTTGAACCTGGCATCCGTGTCTGAAGATGGTAAATAAGTTCACCATCTCCACACCCTAAATCAAATCCATCCACTTGGTCTTCTGGAATATAAAGTTCCAAATGTTTTATAATTGTCTTCAGACCCTTTTCAGTCAAAGAGCCATACGTTAGAGCTTGAAGGCCATACCGTTTGACTTCCTCTTGTGGTAACTCAAAGAGCACGGGATTCATTAGGATCATTTGGTTAGGGTCATAGGGCGAAGCCCTATATTTCAATTTTATAAATGATATCATAGACGTCATAGTATTTGTAGAACGGGTTATAGTCAGCGTAGCAAGGAGCGGGTCATAGTCAGCGTAGCAAGGAGCCCTATCCCTATAGTGCCTGATCTTTTAGAAGCAAGAAATCTGCATACATGGAACGTAACATCTTCTCTGGAGCTTTGGATTTTGCCTGAATAACACCTTTCTGAATTAGATATTCGCGAACACTTTCTATTGGTTTTTTTTCCGTATCATCTTTTACTTTCTTGGCTCTTGTAAAACGATGTGTCAAATTAGATAGATTTAACTTAATACGACGTGCTTTTCTTGTTGTATTTATTTGTTCTTTTATATTTGAATGAACCTTTGGTTGAAGCTTAACACGAGATTGTTTAGGAGGATTTAGAATTACATTTGTTTCTTGAAGCTTGGGTTCTTGTATCCTTTGCTCTTGTATTTTGGGTTGAAGAATAACTGATTTTAATTCTGGTTTTGGCTCAAGCTTTAGCTCAACTTTCGGAACAATTTTTACTTCTATAGGGGCCTTTTTCTCAGCATTTTGCAATGTAAAATTCTTTGCTTGTTCAATGAATTCATCTTCTTCATCCTTGACGGGTGTACGCTTTCTTCTTGAACCCAAACCAGCAGCCTTTAGCCGGGATCGAGTAGCATCTTCCGCAGCAGATCCAGTAATTGTAAGGCTCTTTATAGATGGATCCATCTTAGCTTTTCATGAGACATAAATAGGTCCAATTAAAACGAACCGCATGCCTAAAGATTTTATTTTGAACCGACTATAAAAATTGATTAATTGTAAGAAAGAATAAATAAATACACATGTCGTTACCGGATCATTCTAAAATTTTAGATACATTCTTCCAGCAGATGGATAAGAAGCAGATTATCTCCCATCAAATAGAATCATTTAATCATTTCATTTTACACGATGTCCCTGAAATCCTTCAAGCTACAAATCCTGTTGTAATTAAAGGATCTCCTGAAATTCCATTGTCTGGCCCTCGGTCAGTTCTAGCTTCTGCAACTGGCCTTTCTACATCTGCAGCCAATGCACTCATGGGTCAGACGGCTGAAGATGTTGCTGCGGCAGCAGCTAATATAGCAGCAGTATCTGCTCAGCGTGCTGCTGTTCGCTATGAATATGAGGTCCAAATCGAATTTGAGAACCCTCAACTGAGAAAGCCTACCATCTTTGAAAATAATGGTGCTGTCCTACCTATGCTTCCTAATGATGCTCGTTTACGTAATTTAACATATGCCTCTCCACTTACAGTGGATATCAAGGTCACTACAACCCGAACGGATAATACGGACGGTCGTAAAGCGACGCATAAACGTGTGTTTCCCAATGCACATTTGGGAAAGATCCCAGTTATGGTGGGAAGCAGTCTCTGTCTTTTGAGAGAGCAAAAACACGTATATCCCATGGATCTCGGTGAATGCCCAGAGGATGTGGGTGGATACTTCATTGTGGGTGGGGGTGAGCGCACTATCATTTCTCAAGAGCGTATGTCTGAAAACAGACCCGTAGTGTTTAGAAACAATCGCAATCCTGCAAAGGAGTGGGAAGTGATTGAGGTGAAATCCATTGGTCCCATGAATGAGCAGGTTCCTAAATCTAACTCTGTAAGGATACAGTATCATCCTAAGAATCAGCAGATCATGTATCTTAGAGCAACTATTCCCAGGATGAAGGCTGAGATCCCACTCTTTATCTTATTCCGTGCCCTGGGTGTTCTTCAGGATGAGGTAATCGTAAAGATGATCCTGGGAAATGACCAGGATCAGATCTTCGAATCTCTCATTGTGGAGTCCATCACGGAGGCTGCTTCCGTTCTAACACAGGAGGACGCTCTCATGTGGATGAAGAAACATTTAAATGTCTGGACTGGCAAGCCTGCAAGGACTATCACGGTCGAAGACTTGCTCCGTGATGAACTCTACCCTCACATCGGTGGCCTCGAGGATTGCTATGAGAAGGCGTGTTTTCTGGCTCACATGACTAGAAGGTTGCTTTGGGTTGCATACAAGCGCATTAATAATGATGACAGAGATGCATACCCGAATAAGCGTGTGGATTCCCCTGGGTTCCTCTTGGCCAACTTGTTCCGCACCTTCTTCCAAGTGAAGATGCTCAAGGACATGAAGGCCTCCATTGCGAAGGAGATCCACAGTGGCTCTTGGCGGGCCACGGGTTCCTTCCAGGAAATCGTGAATATGAGCAACTTGTACAAGGTCATCAAGTCCACCATTATTGAGATTGGTCTAAAGTCTGCTTTATCTACAGGCAACTTTGGATCTGCAAAGGTCGGTGGTCCCCCAAAGATTGGTGTGTCTCAGGTGCTTGGTCGCCTCAATTACGTGTCTTCCTTGTCACACTTGCGTCGCATTTCGACGCCAATTGAGAAGACTGCCGGCAAGCTGATTGCACCTCGTAAGCTCCACAATACACAGTGGGGTTACATCTGCCCAAATGAGACACCAGAGGGTCATTCAGTTGGTGTAGTGAAGAACCTTGCTTCTACCGCCTGCATCACCCAGTTCTCTAATACGGGTGTAGTTCTGGAATTTATTCAGGGGATGCCAGAGTTTAAGATTATCAGAGGGCTGCCTATCGAGGAGATGTTCACGGGTGCCCGTATCTTCGTGAATGGCAAGTGGATTGGTATGTTCCCTCCTGAGTCAGCGCTTGACTGCGTGAAGCGTCTTCGTAAGGCCAAACGCTCAGGGTTCATCCAGAGACAGATTGCCATCGTATGGAAGCCAACGGTGAAGGAACTGTGGCTCTCGACGGAGGCTGGGCGTCTTGTTCGTCCTCTCTACTTCGCTCCAGCACTTCTAGATATCGCTCGCTCCCCTGAGCCTCTGCGCAAGGAGCTACTAGCGTCAATCGCGGCCTGTAAGAACTGGGAGGAGATCTTGCGTTGGGAGAGCCCCGCTGGGCACAACTTGATGGAGTATATCGACGCAGGTGAGACGGAGCAGGCAATGATTGCCATGGATACCCATGAGCTCATCAAGATGCCTGCAGCTGAGGCGGATTCCTATTCCCACGCTGAGATTCACGCCTGTGTAATCCTTGGATCTATTGCTTCTACCATTCCCTTCCCTGACCACAATCAGTCTCCCAGAAATGCTTACCAGTGTTTGGGAACAAATGAAAAAGTTCTTATGGCAGATGGAAGTGAAAAGGAAATCAAAGCTGTATCTATTGGAGATGAGGTAAAAGTATTTAATCCAGATACTCTTGAGATTACAACTTCCAAGGTGGTATTCCAGTTTGTAAAAGCAGCAGATAAGCCTGTATATCGCCTAAATTTCAGTGATTTATCTTCAATTGTAGCAACAAATGACCACCAGTTTATAGTAAGTTTCAATTCAAGTGATCGTAAGTGGAGGACTGTGCAGGAGGTACTTGATGCCAGTGGGAGAAACTTATCATTCTGGAAATTTATTGGTGATAAGAGTCATACGGTAAGACTTGATAGCTGGGAGTTAATCGATGAGCAAATTGAAGTGGCAGATATTACTGTAGAATCTGAGTATCACAGTTTCATTACAACAGGTGGACTTTTAAGCCATAACTGTGCTATGGGCAAGCAGGCCATGGGTGTCTTTGCCCAGAACTATCAGGAGCGCTTTGATGCCTTGGCACACATGCTGATGTATCCCAACCTACCCCTAGTGTCTCCCACCATGGGCAAGCACTATGGTGCTTACACGATGCCTTCTGGTCGCAATATTGTGGTAGCCATCATGGCCTATGGTGGCTACAATCAAGAAGACTCCATCATGATTAATAAGGGGTCTTTGGACCGTGGCTTGTTCCAGTCAGTGTTCTTTAGAACATACAAGGATGAGGAGAAGAAGAACCAGTCGTCAGGTGAGGAGGAGCGTTTTGGTCGCCCTGACCCTGAGATGACCAAACAGCTTCGCAATGGCAACTATGGGAAGCTGGGAGCGGATGGTTTCATTCCTGAGAATACCTTTGTGAATTCTGACGATATTCTTGTGGGAAAAGTGGTTCCTCTCAGGGTTCCAACTGGCATGGTTTTGCCTGCAGGTGCGAAGAAGTTCCGTGACGTCTCTAGAACGCCACGCAACAATGAGAGCGGCTTCGTTGACAAGATCTTCAAAAACAGAAATGGTGAAGGTTACTCCTTCGTCAAGATTCGTATGCGTGAGCTCAGAACGCCCGAGATTGGTGATAAGTTTTCGTCAAGGCATGGACAAAAAGGAACTTGTGGTATGATCCTGGAACCTGAGGATATGCCTCAGACTGCATCAGGTATCATTCCTGATATCATCATCAACCCGCACTGCATTCCTTCCAGAATGACGATTGCGCAGCTGATGGAGACGCTACTAGGTAAGATTGGTTGCCATGCAGGTTGCCTAGGTGATGGCACTCCCTTCAACAAGAAGATGACCCTTGATGGTTTAGCCAAGGTTTTACGAGATGACCTTGGTCTAGAGCCCTACGGCAATGAGATCATGTATAACGGTCACACGGGTAGACAGATGGAGACCAACATCTTCATGGGTCCTTGCTTCTATCAGCGCCTGAGACATTGCTCTGCTGATAAGCTTCATTCTCGTGCATGTGGACCCTTAGTTATGCTTACTCGGCAGCCAGCTGAGGGGCGCGCCCGTGAAGGAGGTCTCCGGTTTGGAGAGATGGAACGTGATTGCGTAGCGGCCCACGGTGTCATGGAGTTC
>RGCF01000411.1 GCA_009919265.1 Bacteroidota bacterium
CGAGAGATAAACCCGAGTTAAGTGTGAATAAATCCCAAATGTCTTACAGAAATCAACGCGAAAAGGAACTCGCGGAGACCGATATTTATAATATTGTCCGCAGCGTTTTCATCAAAAATCGTGCTGTATTTTTCGGCGGGTATGCCAATCTCCTGTATTCACGATATATGCCCAAACACCAGCGCCGTATCGTCCAGAAAATCCCCGATTTCGATGTTCTCTCGGAAGAGCCGCGCGACTTGTGCGAGGAAGTCGTCAAAGAACTCACAAAGCATAAATATACCGATGTCAAATATACGAAACACGCGGGTGTTGGTGAAGTCATTTCAGAACATTACGATATTCGTGTCGGCGATGAAGTCATCGCGTTCTTATACAAACCTCTCGCGTGTCACAGTTACAATACAATACGAATACATTCGAACGGCAACGACCGTAAAGGCAGCGGCGGCAGCGAATCTATTCGTATTGCGACAATTGATACAATGTTGAGCTTTTACTTGGCGTTCATCTACGCTGACCGCGTTTATTATGACACCAACCGTATTCTTTGTATGTCGCAGTTTTTATTCGATGTTCAGCAACATAACCGGCTGAAACAGACGGGGTTATTGCGCCGGTTCAGTATCAATTGCTATGGAAAGCAACCGACATTGGAGTCGATGCGGTTTGAAAAGACGAAGAAATACGAGGAATTGAAGGGGAAGCGCGATTCGCGCGAATTTGAGGAGTGGTTCTTGCGGTATATTCCGTATGAACACGGGAAAGCGAGGGCGGCGAAGGATGCGAAGGGGGCGGCGAAGACGCGGAGGAAGACGCGGAAGTAGGTGAAGGCGGAATATATTATTTGCGCCTCGTCGTGTGTTTATTACGAGACTGTTTACGACGACGACTTTTCACCTTTCGTGAGTTGCTGTCGTGAAACGATTTTTTACTTTTGGGTTTTAATGGAATAAAATGAGCATAATTATAACTTTGTTTGGGTCGTTGGCCGCCTTTTCTGTTATTGCTAATTGGTATAAATCGATCTATGTAATCTCCTATAAGCGTAGGTAATTCTTGTATCCATTCTTTCATGAAATCTGAAGTTACATTAGCAATGCCGGTGTTGTCATATACGTATTTTAGTAGATTAGCAACTTTTGCGTCTCGATTGGCAGTTTGTTCGTTGAACTCCTGAAATCGAAAATCTCCCATTCCTTTCTCGATATCCTCCATAATATGAACGTATTTAGGGTCACGTTCTGTTAGTCCCAGTGAACTAAGAAGTATTTCTTTTACAATATTTTTAAACCCTTCTTTTGGGGTGTTATTCTCTTCATGGTTGAATATTTTCATCAATCCATCATGAATTATGCGATTTTTATCTTCATCAAAAAAAGACGCATAATTTGACGTGGAGTCAATGTAATGTTCTGTGTCATGAATACCGTTTAGTATTATAGCCCTTTCCTCAGTTAGTGCAGGTTCGTAGTTTGCTGATTGTCCTGAAACGGGTTCGTCATTAAAACTATATGTTTTCTCTGCAACTGGTACTAAATCTGTGTGTCGATTTCCGTCTGAGTCTGTATAACTTACAGTCACCTTGCCACGACCTGATTCTGAAGGAATTGTTGATACATCTGTGGTAACTGACTCTATTTTGGGCGGTGGTGATTTATCTTTTAAACTCCATAAATGATTAATAACAGCTTTTGCTACTTCACCGATAAAAGCACTTATTGCATTACCATCCGGGTTTAATGTTGCGAGACTGGTTGGCATTTTCGTTATACACTACACCAATAAAAAAATTTCACCTCAACCCTTCCCCCAGTTTCTTGAAAATCAATGAAATAACGAAAAATGTCCCGGCAAACATAACGCTTGTAGCCGTGAGACCCGTTATTTTGAAATTCCCGTCTTCCGCGAATAACGACGGAAGAAACCGAAGTAGTTGTGCTCTAAATACCGGCATCTGGAAAATAAAATAAAGAACGCCGACAAGAACCGGCATTTGAAGGTCGTAGTAAATCGCTTCAAGTGTGTCGATTTGATTGGACTGGCGAGTATTTGCACGCACGATATTTTCCATTGATGTATGGTCTTTGATATAATCAACTCCGCCTTCTTCGTCCTGAAAATGGACGGACTTCTGCGGGACATAATTAGGCCTCGCTTGGTCGTCGTGTGTAAATGAATTCGGGTTCATCGGGATGTCTCTCGTTGGAATCATCGTCATTCCGTTGGCACTGGCGCGTTG
>RGCF01000412.1 GCA_009919265.1 Bacteroidota bacterium
ATCACCAAAAGGTGTTTTGATGGGGTAGAAATCTACCACCATTGAACCATCTTTAGATTGAAGTTTCATAGTTCAGAATTGGGTGTCAAAAACAAAACCATCAACATAAACACAATCGAGATTGTCAAAGGTAGTTTCCCAGTCAATCTCAATAAAAGCAGGAAGATCAATGCAATAGCAATCACTTACGAATTGTTCCGCATAGTCTGCCTTAGATGCATATCCACCACCACGGAAAGCATCTTCAAACTTTTCTACATTGTCAATGCCAAACTCTTCAATGAAGATGTCTACTGCCCTGTATGAGTAAGATTCACCAATCTCAACATATTTCACATAATACTGCACAAGGTCATTTTCACCATGCTCAGCAATAAACTCATAGATGTCATCTTGAGCATAATTTTCTGAAATAAGTTCATTGATGAACTCTACAGTGGATTCTTTGAGTTGTTCTTGTGTTTCGATCATTGGTCTCTCAACCTTCAATGCAATCATTGTAGCACCTCAGCAGGGGGTTTGGGGGGTATAGTGTGCCACTAGAAGAAGTGGCACATCTCATCATTGGACTCACTCATCATACCAGTATTCATAATCTTTGATGATGTCATCAGGATGATGATACTTTTCAGTCATACGATCAATGAAATCTCTCACTTCACCATCATCTAAATCAGTGTTGAAATAAATTGTGAGATTCACAGACTTGTATTGAATTACAGTTTCTTCTTCCATTAAAATTGTTCTTGAATTAGTTTAGAAAGTTCTTCAAAAGTATAACCTGTATCGTTCAGATTGGCAATCTCATCCTGATAGAACCAATCATCCTCATCATCATTCTCAGTAACATCAACTCGCACTTTAGGATTATTGAATGTTATTCCTGCCCATTCCCTTACAGAGTCAGGCAGAAACTCACTCTCTCCATCAAAATACCAATAATCCATCACTTGATGATTTTCTTCATCAATACCTTTCAAATCCCATTCTTTATTTTGTTCTTGTGCATATAGATCACAAAGAACACCAAGGCAACAATAACCATCGACACTTCGGAGTTTTTCACTGCCTTGTTCGTATTTACCAGAACGCAGAGCATCAATCCACTTTTCTTTGACTTGGGGATTCATTTTATTCATGAGAGTTTTCATCGAATTCAAACCATTCATAAAGAGAGTTAGTTACACCATCTATGATATTATCTACAACAGCATCCTCATGAGGATTTTCAACATGTTTATGGGCACGATTATAACCATATCTTACACCTTCTTCAATTGCTAGTTCTAATACTTTGCGAAAGTTAGGTTTCATTAGTTTACAGCAAGGACAAGATTGGCAACTCGATTCTCAGGAACAAACTCCTGCAATTTATCATGAATAGTTTGAAACTGTTGTGCAAGATGCATATAATATGCAGCAAGATGTTTGTCTTCTCCAAGATATAGTGCATCTTCTTTTTCTTCGAGAGCACTGATAATGTCAAGAAGTTCACCAGATGTAAAAGAAATAGAAGTCATTTGATATCAAAGATGTCGAACAGTTCTCGTTGAGTCTGAGTGAATAGTGTATCAGGTTCAGGATAATTGTAAAGTTCTTCCATAAACTCTTTGTAGTGATACATCATATCACGCAACTCAGTCAGTTGCTTATCAGTCAGTGCTTCTTCAATCATTAGAACTTTCTCAAGCATTTTCATCAGTAATCACTCCCATCATTTGTACATTGTTGAATCCAATAAGAATAGCACGGAAAGTTCAATGGATGATCTTTCTGCCTTTGATACCAATTAAATGCAAGATTCAATCGGTTTTCAGGAACCTTCAAGTAAGGAATACTTGATTCAATCGGAACGTAAGTCATCGGACTTCCTCAACCATAAGACTATAATACCAGAGAACCCCCTGCATCGCAAGGGGTCTTGTGCCAGTGCTACGGGTGGCACATCGCATCATTGGACTCAGTGATTCTGCTATGGAATGAATTTTTTGCCACAGCTCCCGTTATCACGGAACTACTGCAAAAAAATCATTCAACGGATTGAAACGTCTCATCATTGGACTCAGGTAAGATTGTGTATGAACTTCTTTAACAGATGCTTTCCTTTCTCTATATCATAATTAGAATCCAAAGTTACCATCAGTTCTTCAATGAGTTCTGCATAACATTTTGGAACCCGAATGTGAGTTGTTTCTCCTGATTGTGGAAATTTCTTTGTAA
>RGCF01000413.1 GCA_009919265.1 Bacteroidota bacterium
AATAAACTTCTTAACTTGGTCTGATGTAACTTGACGAGATTCATAACACTTATTCTCAACTAAAATCTTCTGTTTATCTTTACGATGAATCATAATATCGCCTGATTCTTTTTGAGAACCTACATATTCAACATCAGCTGATGGAAACAGTCCCCTTAAAATGTTCAAAACAATATTCTCAGACATTTTCCCCTTTGAACTCGAATTTTCCATCCGTTTGAGGACATCTTTCACATCAGATAGAAGTGCATTTTGTGATGAAGTTATAGAGGAAAATTGCGACAAAGTGGCATCCTTGTTTGAATCAACCATTTTTCTTGTTGAATCAATAACATTAGAAAATTTTGCGTCAATGGTGTTAATAAAAGTGTCGAGAGATGATTTTGACAAAGGTTCTCCATCCGTTTTTGACCTTTTACCAATCTCTTCCGTAATGGATGAACAAAAAGATTTGATGTTTTCATTAATCTGTTTTGAAAGATTTTCATTATTTTTTGGAACAAGTTCTGACAATAATATTTGTGTCTTATCCAATATTAATCCATTCGAATCTTTAATGAGTGGAGCAATCTTATCAGCGATATTCGATGATAAAATCATCTTCAAATCATCAATATATTCCTTCTTGAACTCTGTAAGTTTTAAGAAAAGTTGTTTATCATTCTCGGCTTGTTGGTTTGTAAGTTGTGATTGAATATTCGCAATACCATTCAGAATTTGTGAAGTGATGTTACTATTATTTACAGGATTAGTTGTTTGCATAATTGATACAAGAATATCTGTAAACATAATGTTCATTTTTTCAAAATTTAATTCTGGATGTTCATGGTAAAACGCCCAAACCTTTGCACTACTACACGTAAGAGATGTGTTCACAGGGATAGTTTGTCGTTTATAATTTTCAAATACAGAATTGCGTTCATTAGTATAGTCATATATATCTTGTTCTGATGATGTCATTTCACCAGGACAACTATATGTTCTTATATAATTCAGTGTGATGTTTTTATGTTATTATGTTATTATGACTATCCGGCACCTAATCTCTCGAAGTGCTGCGTTAGGATTTGGCCGTTGGCAAGAATGGAACGCTGATTTGTGAGTAATTCTTGTGCGGGGGGTGCGGGGTCGTTGTTTTGTGTAAAAATATACAATCGAACATTTATATCAGCAATAAAGTTTGATAATTTCGACCAGTTCTGTATTTTCTTCTCGTTCAATTCGGGTAATACATTCATTCATCGTTTCTACTAGCTTATCTAATTTATCGGAAATATCGATTTTACTTACATTCGTATCTGGATTGAAACGAATAAATATCCATTTACCACTATGTATCATATAAACGTCATCATAACGAATATCTTCGTCTTTGGCGTCATATCCACGATGTCCGAATTCATCAGTTTCAATCGCTAGTATTGTATTACCTATTAGTTTACGATGGTCTATGCGCCTACGATGCGAACAATTGCAATTACCTGTATATAATGGAGTGTCGTGAATAAATCCATCAAAGTTTTCGTTGATATGATTTCTTACCATTAGTTCTTTTGTATGATTGTATTTTTTTTTACTGCGTGGGTCGTTTGGAAATAGTCGTTTGAAACAAGTAGCACAATATCCACATTTATCGTATCCACCTGCAGCACCTTTACCACAACCAAGTTCAACGCATCGTCTTCCACCACCGTGTGCAGCACATTTATCGGTTCTTCCTCTGGCAGATTTATCGCACCCATATTCAATACATCGCTTACCGCCACCATGAGCTGTACATTTATCGTATCCACCTACGGCACTATTACCGCAACCCGGTTCAATACATCGCTTACCGCCTCCGTGTGTGATACATTTATCGGAACCATATGAGGCACTATTACCGCAACCAAGTTCAATACATCGTTTTCTACCACCGTGTGCAGCACATTTATCAGTTTCACCCTGAGCACTTTTGTCACACCCAGGTTCAATACATCGCTTACCACCACCATGAGCTTTACATTTATCAGTTCCACCCTGGGAACTTTTGTCACACCCAGGTTCAATACATCGCTTGCCACCACCATGAGATTTACATTTATCGGTTCCACCTGCAGCACCTTTACCACAACCAGGTTCAACGCATCGTTTTCCACCACCGTGTGCTGCACATTTATCAGTTTTGCCTGCGGCACCTTTACCACAACCAGGTTCAACGCATCGTTTTCCACC
>RGCF01000414.1 GCA_009919265.1 Bacteroidota bacterium
CTGAAACAAGAGAACTTTTGATAAATACACTCAACCACATTGCGAAGGTGGCCGCAGCGGCAGATGCAGCGGCGGATGCAGCGGCGGCGGATAAAGCGGCGGATGATGCGGCGGATGATGCGGCGCGGCGGGCGGAATATGCGACGGCGGATGCGGTTATAGAAAGATACAAGCAAAATGGTTCAAAACCAATCGATATTCATGATGTATATGACCTCTGGAAACATACACCTGAACCAAAAAAAGGTGGGTCGAGAAAGCGCAGTATCAACTGCCGACGCCCGCGCGGATTCTCTCAGCGCCAGCATTGTAAGTATGGGCGGCGGGGATGGGGGCGGAAGACGACGCGGCGGCAGGAGCAGTAATCGAGGTCGTCGAGAGATTACACCCTTGATGTGCTTTGATACATACAACGAGTATAAATGTATCGTATATTATACAATAGAAATATGATGTCGTTTATCCTCGGTCTTATCGCTCGTGCGAGTTCTTATTCGTCGTATTCGGTGTCGGGAGCGGCCGCCGCTGCCCCTGTCGCATTAGGACGCTGGGGTATTCACTACGACCCACGGATTATCGACCGCAAAATCATCCAAGCGAATGAAGACCACTGTGGATGCTGTGTCGATGTCGTCGTAGGCGATGGAATGAAGAAGACCGAATCCGAACCCGAAACAGAGGCGGTGAAGAAAAGTAGCAGCAGCAGTGTTGTGCGTTATGAAAAAAGAGAGGAGTATTTATTGCCGTATGTAATGTAATACACAGTATAAGGTATGCAATTATTGTTATTTTTATTCCCATTGTAATGTAATAGTATATTACAATGGGTTTCCAATTTTTTGACCAATATACATATCTTCATTTTGCTGTAGGTATAATAGCATATTTTTGGAATATTTCGCTACTCTATTGGTTCGTTTTACATACTATTTTTGAATTCGTAGAAAATACTCAAATGGGTATACATATTATTAATAAATATATCGTATTTTGGCCGGGAGGAAAACCGAAATCAGATTCTATTATGAATCGAGTAGGTGATACTTTGGGTGCTGTATTCGGTTGGTTATCGGCTTACTATTTGGATAATTTGGGAGTTAAATATAATTGGTATGAACCGCATATCAAACATAACTAAGAATTATTATACACAAGATAATACAACAACAATTGTTACTCGCAAAGCGTAGCAGATACAATAAAAATATACATCGTCAGTATATTACGGCGTATATTTTACGGATTAAGGAAATATTCATTTCATCGTGAAATGAACGTATAGGATGGACAGACACGCGAGTCCGATTGTTGCGTGTCAAATAAAATCATAGTGTGACACGAAACCAAAATATATCTACGGATACACAAATAACACGATTATCGGATAGATTATCATTGTTGCTCGTTTTCTTTTTTATCGGAGTTGATATTTATATCGCCTGTGCTAATTTGTAATTTTGGAATCGTGGGCTTTGGTAACGGCCTTGGACGGGCGACTGTAGGTTTCTTAACGCTAGCCTTCATTCCGGCCTTCATTCCGGCCTTCGCTAAACCTGCGAGTGCTCCTACGAAAAAAAGTTTAGATTCGGGGTTCGAATCGGGTGAAAATGATAGGTTCATATATAAAATGATATGATTTTATTTTTATGTCATTTTATTTTTATGTTACAACCAAATACAGTGTAAAACCGATTATATTATTTAGCATTCATTGCTGCTTGTGCAACATATACTTCAAGCTGACGACCGGACATACCTTGTGCTGTTCCAGATGCTCTAGCGGCACGAGCCGCTGCGAATTGAGCACTATTAAGAGCTAGGTCAGGTCTTTGGCCTGGAACAAGTGCGCCGGGCGGAAAGGTGGCAGCAGGCTTAACAACAACTGGTTTAACCACTGGCTTAAACGACAGAGGCGGACGAGTAGAGGTCATAGAACGAGGAGGTGCCAACATCAAAATCAAATCAAAGCTTTTATAATGGATGTCTAGATAATATTTTTTCATATTTTAACGAACACGTATCTACAACAAGAATACACTTATACAATAATGCGGTATGATATGTAAAATAATTTGTTATCGCAATATACGCATCACTAAATATTAATTATGAAGTGTACTACTATAATTTCGGGAGTGGCATTCGTGGTCATTTTCTTGACAGCGGTGTTTTTATTTATGAGGAATTACC
>RGCF01000415.1 GCA_009919265.1 Bacteroidota bacterium
AAAAATAGTAAACAAACTATATTTGATGAAATGATTAAACTTTATGACAATCTTTATGCTTTCGTGGAAGAGAAAGAATGTTACAGTACATCAGACTATTCATTATCCCACATTCTAGGATACTCTATTGATAACTTATTGACTGCTTACAAAAACAACATAGAAATGCATTTTTGTAAGCACCCAAAAAGATTTATTCTTTGTGATCTGGTGTCCAAAGGTTTAGAAAGTAAGGATGCACAGAAAGAATCTTCAAGGATAACTTCTTTCTTTATGTTCAATGAAGGAACAATATCAGAGGAGGAGAAGAATCTTTATAGTGATCTTTTTCCTACTAAAATAGATCCTGATCAACTAAGATATTATGAAGTCAAAGAAAACTATATGAACTACTTGTACAAAATGATAAAGATCAATTGTAGTCTAGAGACCAGTTTTCCAGATGTGAAACCAAAGTATAGAAAACTTTTGAATCCATTACCTTTTCATGCATCTTTTGTACCTATGAGTGTAAGAATTGATACATCTGCTATTTGTCAGCTTTTAATGACAAAACAAACTATTGAAGAGTTCAAAACGTATTACAGTATATTACATCCAGCAGAGAAACCTTTGAAAATAAAAAACAAAGCAGATCTTCTTTCAAGTTTCCAAAGTATTCATGGAAGGAAAGCTTCTTCAAAAGAAGAAGAAGGAGAGTATGCTACTGAACTTTGGTCATTTCTTACAAATTTAAAGAAGTGTAGAAGAAACAATGAGTTGTACAATGAGATTAAAAGAACCAAAGACAAAGAACCCATTCAGTGGGTTTTCGATAATGCTATAGTAACTGATGGAACATCTATTTCTTTTCAAGTAACAAACAAGAAGACATTCGGAAGGAAAACACTTTATAAGAAATCCGAAGACTCAGATGAGCAAAAAGAGTCTAGGAAAAAGAAAGATAAAAAGAAAGAAAAAGATAAGAAGGATGAAATAGTTCCGACTGTGAATTTACAAAGAGTCAAGGTTTTAGGTTGTGATCCAGGGAAAAAAGATATTCTATGTTTAACAGATGGTTTTCGAACTACAAGGTATACACGAGGTCAAAGACAACAAGATACATTATTGAAAACAAGAGTAAAAGAAACATTGTCTAGAAGAAGGAAAGCATATATAGAAAAATACGAAACAACAGTTATGAATCAAAGTTGTAAAAAGTCTTGTATTCTTGAAACGTTCTTTGCATATTCAAAGGCAAGGAAGGTTAAAGAAAAAGAACTATTCAGCGTTTACAGTAAACCTGTTTTCAGACAATTCAAGTTCCTCTCATATTGTAAAACAAAAAGTTCAGAAGACAAGTTTGCAGATCATGTTTCAAAGTTTTTCAAGGAACCATCAACTCAGACAATGTCTTGTGTAACCAAGGAAATGATCGATAATAATAAGAAACTCGATAGCAGAAAAGACTATTTGATAGCATGGGGTAACTGGGGAAAAAATCCTAATTCTTTGAAAGGATCTGTGCCAACACCAGGTGTTGGCATCAGAAGTAGATTCGAGAGATACTTCAAAACAACAACTATCAATGAATACATGACTTCTCAAACTTGTCGCGGAGCTGAGCTCACGCGAAGCGTTGCTTTCCTTGTTGTAGAACAGTTCTATGTTTAAACAAGGAAAAGATTAACGATATCGAAAGACATCATCTGCTTCGTTGTAAGAACGATAGCTGTACTAGTAGATGGTGGAACCGAAATGTCGTAGGAAGTTTCAATATTCTTGATAGAGCATTTAAAAGCTTCCTTCTGAAGGAGCCAGAAGGACCTGATCCCCAGGGATCAAGTACTTAGGGGTATGTGTCCCAAGTCAAATTGGGAGACACTCTAAATATCCAAAGTTATTTTGTTTTTCTTGTTTTTCCCCTTTTTAGTAGAATTCATTAGTATACCATTTATACTTGATGAATCGTCTAAATCCTGCAGCTCTGATTCTGTTATAACACTTAACATTTCAATGCGATCATTATCAATATTAGAAGCTGTCTCAAACTCTCTAAGAAGGTCGTCTACATTTGATGGACCTTTCATTGAAATTTTTGAATTTTGATTTTGTGGACGAGATTGATATGACATTGGTATGCTCACATTGACTGGTTCGCGTATATTATTGCGAACAGGATTTGAATTCATTCCGAATAAACCTGCTAAA
>RGCF01000416.1 GCA_009919265.1 Bacteroidota bacterium
TTGATGATGCCCTTTAAACAAATGATGTGTCGATAGAGTAACGTCGTGTTCGCCTCTCCACAATGTATTGTAGGTTCTAAGCACCCCCCCATAATATAACATCAATATCTGACATCCATAGCATATTCCTAACACAGGCGTCTTTCGAAAATGAAATAAATAGTAAAGTTCGAGTTTGAGTTCAGGCTGCGGTGTATGTGACTTCACGCGAAACCTAGCACCAGGTATTATTAAACCGCGAATATCCTTGCGTTGAATAATCGCGGGGTCGCACTGCCGAGTTACGATATATGGAATCTCTCTTTGTTTAAGTGTTTGATACAATTCACGCAATTTATTAGCTTGATTCGGTATTTCGCGTGTAACGATAAGTAGCATTATTATATACAAATACGATGACTGATATAATGGTATATAATAAAATCAATAAATACGCTAATACGTTGAACCATAAGACATCACTGCGGCAACTGTGCGATTGACGCCTCGTGTATTCGATCCTGTCCCCTCCAATTTCACAATCCGACCACTCTCAATAAATATCTTAACAGGAAATGTTGCTGCGAATTCGGAATCGTGTGTAACGATAATCATCGTCGTTTTCTTTGACATTTCATTTATCATCTGTGCGACATACTTTTTATGAAACGCATCTACTGCGGCAGTAGGTTCATCCATAATTGTGATCGGTTTATTACTAAGATAACTCCGCAATAAGTATATGATTTGACGTTGTCCGCCACTTAAGTTCTCACCTCTCGAACCAGCCATTGTATCCAGACCTTGTGGCAGTTTCTTAAATACATTCATGATTTTCAGACGATCCAGAATATCGACGACTTCTTCCTTTGGTGTTTCTGTCGCATAGCATATATTGTCGATCACCGACCGATTGAATAACACTACTTTCTGAGAGACAATTGATAACTTGCTTCGTAGGTATTCGCGGTCGATATTCTGAATATCCTCACCGTCAAATAGGATTTGGCCTTCTGTCGGTTTAAAAAACCCAGACAAGAGTTTGATAATTGTCGATTTACCACTTCCATTTGTCCCGATTATAGCAACACGGTCGAGTGGTTTGATTTTGAAAGAGACATTATCGAGTGTTTTCTTGCGGTCTTCGGCAGTTCTGGTTTCACCGATACTCGCACTCCCCTCGATTGCTTCAGGGTTCTTCGTGTATTCAAATGATACATTTTTGAATTCGATATGTCCAGTAATAGGAACCCCGGTTTTATTTCCGTGGGTACTATTATCATCGATCATTAGTTTACGAATATTCGATTCATTTTCGGCAAGTTTTCCATATTCCGCAATCACGAGAATACTTCGTTGTGAAGCAGTTTTGATATATCGAACAAAAAATAGCATAATAATGATAACCTTTATCGTAGATGTGCTGTCGATTGACTTGGATTTATACAAACGAAGAATGACATATACGTAAACCACCAGAATGAGGGTCACTATAACCGACATCGCAAATCCCCCTTTCGACGTACTCCATAATTGTGTTTCATGTGCGTTGTCATATATATCGTGCTTCTGTGTCAAGTATTCTTTTTCATCTTTGATTTTTTTATTACATATAATACTAATCGAATTACTGAGGACGTCATCGATATTCGACATTAGATTTTTCTCTTCGTTCTCTCGTTTTTCTGATGTATTTTTGGTATCCAACAGGATATAATAATACAAAATGAAAAATAGGATAAAGACAAGAACCGTCATACTGCCGATAACTGGATTCAAATAAATGATATACCCCAAAATCACAACACTTGTAAGAACAAATGTGACAACCCAATAAATAAATCTACCTGTAAATGATGTCACTGTATTCGGTATTTTCAACGTTTTGATAATATGGTTTGAAATATCCTCTTTTTCGTAATTCACTTCGATATTTTTGAAAATGACATCAATGAGTCTGAACCTGATGAATTTTTCCATCAATGGATAATAAATCTTATCGAAATAGTTGCTAATCATATAGACGGAATCTACGAATATGCTTAATCCTGCGATTTTTAAGAGAATCGTGATTGATTTACTGTATTCAAGCCCATTGATCGCACCTGTAAAATTGGAAAATAGATCAGACAATACGATCATTTCAATAGGGTTACATATGAGTGTCGTGATGATCGTAATGAATATCCAAAATTGGTTTTCTTTTAAAA
>RGCF01000417.1 GCA_009919265.1 Bacteroidota bacterium
TACTTCTGAAGATTGAAGTAAGTAAGCTCATCACCCTTCTTCAACTTCAACAACTTAAGAAGCTTGGCGTCAGGGTTGATCTTACGACCGTTATCCTTATCTTGGAGCTTTTGGTTACGAATGTAAGCATTCACCTCACGAGTCACCTCAGTGCGGGCAAGAACGCTTCCCTCAGGCTTTCCGAGGAAGGCAGCAAGCTCGTTGGAAATCAAGGTGGGCTTGACGAATCCAGAAGGAGCGCGGTTGGCACTAGTCTTACGACGCTTATTGGCCTTGTTCGCAGCACGAAGTTCGCGAGCGTGTTGGCGCTTAAGCTCATTGACCTCTGAACGGATGGACGCAAGGACCGCCTGAGCACTCTGAAGCTTGGTAAGGACGCTGCTGTAAAGAGCAGTGCTGACAGAACCATCAAGCTCAGCGACAGGAGTTGAAACCTCAGCACCATCAACGGCGGGAGCAGGGACACTCACAGGTGCCGACTCGGCAGAAGCCTTGGAAGTCTTGGGAGTAGCGGGAGCCTTGGAGGCCTTGGCCGCGGTAGGAGCAGCCGAAGAAGAAGCGACAGCAGGAGTAGCGGAGCTAGAAACAGCGGAAGAAGAAGGAGCAGACTTGACCATGTTATTGGTTATACACATATGAGTAAAGTCTTTTTAAGTTGTTTTCGCGTAACAGCATATTTCGAGTAATTATATCATTTTCATTTTTATTATAAAACGGCTTCATATAACCACGGTAACGCATTACGAGCATCTTGATTTACAATCGTCAGAGTAGCCAACACATAAAACGCACCCAGACATTGGTCTTCCCTTGAAAGTCCTCTACGCGTCATTCTCTCAATAATCGATACACATATCGTTCGTAATTCGGCCGCAGTGAGCAATGTAATTACATTTAAATTTACGTGTGCGTTATGAAGAACAAACGGATTTCCATTTGGCGGGGATATGCGTTCTTTCATTTCTTGCGTTAAGTTCGCGCGATAATACCATATATCGTGTATATGCCGAATAAAACGAATAAGTTCGTCACGTTGTAATACCATAAACCATTCCGAATCAGAATAGTTGCCGAGTGTATCAATATGTTGAAACAAATCAACGATGAATAATTCTTCTTGTTTTTCTCTCGTAAGAATGTGGTTGTTACTACCACTGTCGCTGCTTCTTAATAAAGTTTGACCATTTTCTGATATTAATTCAGACGATTCGTTGTCATCTTGATTATCGTCATCCAACTTAATAGAAACACGAAAACCAATAAGTGATCCGTATATCAATTTTTCGTATAGGTTTTTTATTACTAACGAAGAAATGATGTTGCGATTGTATGGATTGGTTATCGTCGGATATGACGTAACTATAAGATGAAAAATAGACGCAATATGAAAACCATATATCATATTATCTGTATCTCGATAAGTAAATAGTTGTGTAGGTTTAATATTTGAAATTTTATCAAACGTATAAAAGTCTGTATCATTCACGCATTTTGTGGATTGAAGGTAACCTGGACCGGATAGTCTACCATATTTTCTTGACAAAAAGTTTTTGAATTTTCGCTGTATTCTTCGAATAAAATAGGTTTGTTTTAAAAAAGTATATATACGCTGTGTCAAATCTGTTTTTGTGCCGGATTTTTTTATATTATAATGACTACATAATGAACGTAATTCTGTTAGACTATATTTCGAATAGGTGATCTTTTCGTATTCAGATGGTTTTAATATAATAATATTCGTAGGCGTTTCATCTTCTACGGGCGTTGGTAATTTAGGGATATCAAGATGTCCGCTTTCGTTTATTGATGATGTAATTTTCATCTTTTTTCGTGTTTTTATGTTGATGTATTCGTTATTGTCAGTATTGGATGAAATTATATTCGTTGTCGGTATCCAATATGGTGAAAAAATCATGTATTCGCTTGCTGTAGAAGATGGTTGTAGTGTTGTGACCAAGGATTGTTTTTTTAGTTTAATTCTTCTATAATGTTTCTCATTAAATCTTGTGCCTTGCACCACTTACCACACTCATCTACTATTCCTTTGTTAACGCTTTCATTTACAGGTGATAAAAATGCACCATGTGTTGATGGATTAGATACAAAATCAAATCCAATCAATTCAAAATCTTCTTGAACTACAACTTTATTTTCTCCTATTGGTTTTACTGAACCTAACC
>RGCF01000418.1 GCA_009919265.1 Bacteroidota bacterium
ACATATAAAAAATACAAGAAACACGCAACACTCTCCGCAAAATTTCTCAAAGACGGTAAGAATGAACATATATTTATGGATATCGACGGACTGCCTAATTATTCTTCTTTGTAAAAATCTCTCGATGAGCTGGAAGTCCATTCTTTGCGATGAACTCGATGTTACGCATCGTCCAACCGATGCTACATCCAGTATGTCCGGTTTCCATATGAACACCGACAAGCGTAACAATCCGATCATCCCCATAACTGAACATGAATCCGCGATCGGCAGGAGGACTATATTGCGAGAGATATTTCCAAACGTCAATTTCTTTCTCTCGAACACTAGGTAATTGACTGACACGAATAATCGAACGCATTCCATCGCGAATCATGTCTTCCGACCAATGGTCGTTCATATATGACAAATCACACGCATTTACAGCGTCTAACGTAAGAGGCCAGTATTCAACCATAGATAATTCGAACAGTATGTAATTCACGCTATCGAGAACAATATAAATATAAGATTTCAATTTTATATTTATGTATTTCAAAATTAGTATTTGAATATCATGATACACGGCACTATGTGTATATGAATATAAATATACAAATCCTATTTTATTTATGTATTGATATTGTATATAAATGCCACGTGACACAATCAAAATCGACGGTGTAACATACGATATCACTAATTTCAAACATCCTGGTGGGAATATTATCAACTATGCGAAAAATTCACCCGATGCTACAGATGTATTTACAGAGTTTCATTATCGGTCTGTCAAGGCATCCAAAATTCTTCAGTCATTGCCGGTTTGTTGTAATGACGACACCGCCACCACCGAATCTCTCGAACTGACACAACACCAACAAGAAATGACAAAGGATTTCCGAGAGATGCGAACTACACTCATCGACCAAGGATGCTTTGAACCCGATTATATTCATGTTTATTTTCGATTATTAGAAATCGCATTTTTCTTTGGTCTAGGAACTTGGTTTGCTTCCTATAATATCTACGCATCAATTCTCTCGTTCATCGCATTTAAGACCCGCTGTGGTTGGGTTCAACACGAATGCGGACATCTTAGTTTTACTGGTTTGCGGAAAATTGATCGTGCGATCCAGACATTCACAATGGGGTTTGGTGGCGGTGTCAGTTCATCCGTATGGAATACGATGCATCAAAAACACCACGCAACACCACAGAAAATTAAGCACGATATCGATTTGGACACAACGCCACTTGTCGCATTTTTTGACCGTGCTTTTGAAGAGAACACGAATGGGAAAGCAGCATCGCGGTTTATGAATCGATGGTGGATGCGATTCCAAGCTTGGACGTTTTTGCCTATCATCAATGGAGTTCTCGTCCATTTATTTTGGACGTATTATCTTCATCCAAAGAAGGTATTTCACTGGTTATGTTCAGCTCGAACGAGAGAAATATATCTTGAAACCGCATTTGAAGCAGTATGTATGACTGGTTCTCATCTCTCGTTGCCCCTCATTTTTTATTCTGGTGGAGTAAGTGGCGGCGGTTTATTATGGTGTTATTTCTTATTGATGGTCGTGAATTTCTGGAATTTCATATATTTATTTGGACACTTCTCTCTTTCACATACATTCACAGGTATAGTCCCAGAAGACAGACACTTACTTTGGTTTGAATATGCGCTGAACCATACAGTCAATATTTCGAACAAATCCGCACTGGTTACATGGATTATGGGATACCTAAATTTCCAAATTGAGCATCATCTTTTTCCGTCGATGCCGCAATATAAGAACGCGATGGCAGCACCGCGGGTTCGTGCGTTTTGCGCGAAATGGGCCGACGCCGCGGGTTTGAAATACGTTGAGCATTCCTATACAACAGCGTGGCGGTTAATGTTATCAAACTTGAACACAGTTGGAAAACATTATTATGAAAATGGTGTAAGTCATTCTGGCGTTGTCTCTTCGGAAAAACAAGAGAGCAACAATACCGAAATGCCCAAAGAAGACCTACATTTGGATTAAAATCCGGGTGTATCCACAAACACCGCAGGCGCACCACCGCCGCCACCGCTGCCACCACCACTGCTACCAATATTCTCAAACTGATTCAAAATAAATACGGCTAAAATTGCCGAGACACAAACAACGATGGAATCTCGAACCAATACCTTCACTGGTTTTTGATTATC
>RGCF01000419.1 GCA_009919265.1 Bacteroidota bacterium
TGCAATGAATTCATTGCACTTTTGTTATGTGGTCAGGATAAGATTTCTTTATTTCGATAAAGCTTGTGTCACTTTATTGGCAGCATCTTCCAATGTTGTTGCAACCAAGAATTCCATGCCGGAATTTTTGAGAATTTCTCCAGCTTCAATGGCATTTGTACCTTCAAGGCGGACAATCACGGGTGTTGAAACGGAAACTTGTTGAAGTGCCTGAACAATACCATTTGCCACGCGATCACAACGAACGATACCACCGAAAATATTGATGAGAACGCATTCTACAGCCGGATCATTGGTCATGATGCGAAATGCATTCGCGATACGCTCTACATTTGCTCCACCACCAACATCCAAGAAATTAGCCGGCTTTCCACCCGCCAATTGGATGATATCCATGGTGGCCATTGCCAAACCGGCACCATTCACCATGCAACCAACATTCCCATCAAGTTTGATATAATTCAAATTGAATTTGGATGCTTCCACTTCGAGTGGATCTTCTTCTTCAATATCACGAAGTTCCACATATTCTGAATGACGATACAATGCATTATCATCAAAATTGACTTTTGCATCCAATGCAATGAATGCTCCATCATTTGTCACAACGAGTGGATTGATTTCCAACATGCTGCAATCCATGTCTTCATATGCGCTGTATAATGTATCAATGAATGACACAAAGCTCTTAAATGCTGCGCCACTCAATCCCAAACCAAATGCTAAACGGCGCGCTTGGAATTGTTGAAATCCAATACATGGATCGACATATTCTTTTAAAATTTTCTCAGGAGAATGCTCGGCTACTTCTTCGATGTCCATACCACCTTCTGTTGACACCATGATGATATTGCGAGATGTATCACGATCAAGCAAAATGCTGCAATAATATTCATGTGCAATATTGCAACCTTCTTCAATGAACATGCGGCGAACAACCTTCCCAGCTTCACCGGTTTGAATTGTCACAAGCGTATTGTCAATAGTTGCTTGTGCATACTCTTTTGCTTTTCCTGCTATGTCGCCATCATGTATGACGGTAACACCACGCACGGGTTTGCCATATAATTCCACAACTTCTTTTGTTGCGGTATTATGTATGACTCCCTTTCCACGACCACCGGCATGAATCTGAGATTTCAATACAACCACATTAATGCCATTGTCAATGAATTCTGTCTTGGTGATATTCCATGCTTCATCTGCAGAAAAAATGGGCTTCCCCTTTAATACAGGCACATTGTAGCGACGCAATAATTCTTTGGCTTGATACTCGTGAATATTCATGATGGTGTACCGGGTGATAAAATTGTTTCGTGATTCTTCGCTGAACCACTAAATTGTTCTCATAAAAACAGACTCAAAATTACCAAATTGACATGGTATAGCCAAAACCATGTACATAGCATGAAAATTGGAATCTTTTATCTCGCCCTTATTGTCTCGGTTTTGGTCTATTTGACCATAAAACCCATGATGAAATCGAATGAAATCGGTAGTGAAGGAAATCCCATACGGATTTTACTCACCCCCTCTGTGGATGCTCAAAAATTAAGTACAAGTGCGGATAGTCTTGTTGCATATCTCGAGGCGAAAACCGGCTATCATGTAGTCGCCACATTTCCAACAAGTTTTATTGCTGTTGTGGAAGCATTTGGAAGCGGTAAAGCAGACATCGCAGCAATGAATACATTCAGTTATATTCTTGCACATCAAAAATATGGAGTGAAAGCTGCATTGAAAGTTATTCGTCGAGATGGTGAAACAACCTATCGTGGACAATTCATTGCTAAAGCAAATAGTGATATTCATTCCATTCAAGATCTTCGCGGGAAAAAAATTGCATTCGTTGATGCAGCATCAACTTCGGGTTATATTTTACCGAAGGCAATGCTAGACAAAGAACATATTAAACCTGCAGAAGAAGTGTTTGCAATGCGGCATGACAATGTCGTGACAATGGTCTATCAATCACAAGTGGATGCAGGTGCAACATACTATTCACCACCTGATAAAAAAACAGGTGAGATTCTCGATGCTAGAGCGCGTGTAGCAAAACAATATCCGGATATATTTTCGACAGTGAAAATTGTTGGATTCACTGAAAGCATTCCGAATGATCCTTTTGTGTTTCGCTCTGATTTTCCGGAAGACATGAAAAAAGAATTGATTCAAGC
>RGCF01000420.1 GCA_009919265.1 Bacteroidota bacterium
AAAACAATTAGAGAAGAAAATATAGGTTTAGAAGAAAATTTAATAAATAAAAAAATAAATGAAAAATATACCATTTTTAAAAACACATATACTAAATTTTTATCAGGAAATAATATAAAAGACTTAGAACAATTATTAGACACTTGGAATTTACTTTATATGGATTATATTAAAGAATACAGTAGAAATAAATCAGGACAATATTTTAGATTTTTAGATGGTACTGATGATAAAAAAAATATAAATAAATATACATTTAAAAGTGATAATACAATATTAACTTTTTCAGAATGTACAGGAAACATATATCTAGAATTACAAAATACAAAACAAGATAAAACTATAGAACATACAAGAACTACTGAAAGAGCTGCAGGTAAAAAAGAAACTTATACAATTGTACCATTGATGGTATCAGAACCAAAAAAACAATATGATTTAATAAATGAAATTATTAATAACTTACAAAAAACTAAAGTAGAAGATTTTCTACAGCCACAAGAAAGAAATTTAGTATCAAAAATAGAAGCAACTGTACAAAAATATCAAGACCCTATTAAACGTCAAGGTTATTTTATAGAATATACTTTAGAAGATTTAAAGAAATATGCTTTAAGTTTTACTGGAAAATCTATAATACCAGAATACGAGACATCACTAATAAATTTAATAGATAGTTCAATACCAGAATTTACTAGTGATGATAAACCAAAACGCAGATTAAATCTATTCGCACATATGAGACTTGATATAGATTCTATACCACAATTACCATTAAATTTAGCAACTAATGAAGAAGAATTAAGCAAATTAAAAGACCCTAAAGAAGAGGCATTTGTAAGAACATTAGATTTTGCTAATACAATTAAAGATAATATTAACATAAATAGAAAACTTGGTGGTGGTAAAAGAAAACGAGGAAGACCACGTAAACTAGTTATTTCTTCAAATATAGATGAAACCAATTTCTTTTTCAAAGAAGAAATACAAAATGATGAATTAATAATAAAGACAAAACCAATAAAAAAAAGAAAAAATGTAGTTAAAATAAAGTAAAAGATTAAAATTTGATAAATCATTTTTGATTATAGTTGTTTGATAAACAATGACTTCACGTTATCCGCTGCGTTCACGTCAGAATGCTATTCGTTTTCAGGATATGACTTTCATTCCTGGAGCGAATAATGGTTATACAAAGGGGCGTCTTATTGACCCTGGTGTAAATATCAATAGGTATTATTCTGAACAAAATGATATTGATAAACAGGATGAAGAAGAGGAATATGATGAAACTGAAGAAGAACTTGAAGATTTCGTTCTTACTGACGACGATGAAGATGAATATGTGAGAGTACTTGGACCAGAAGATTTGACAGATGACGATTCAGATGACGAAGATTACTGTACAGAAGAATCAGATGAAGAATCAGATGATGATACTGAACTCATCACAAAAATGACTAAAATAAATATCTGAATATCAATTATTATACGCTTTAGTGGGGCGCTAACAGAAAGATGAAACAGTTCTTTTGTTAGTTTATGATATAAGGTTTTGATTAATAAATATATATACTACAAAATGATAGTATCACTGAAACCAACCTTTATTCCAAAAAATAAATGTAAGAGAATGATATATTCAAATAAAAGACTTAAAATTAAAAATCAAATATCATTATCTGATGCTGCTGAATTAACAGGTAAATTTCTTGGAGCTTTCGTACTATTTACATCAACATTAAATTGGATGATGTATCGTCGTATCAATAAACAAATTGAAGAGAATGATAAGAAATAATATTTATTGAATTGTTTTCATACGCTCAATAGTTTCAATATTCATTAATTTATACTAAGAAATTCATTTTTATATCTCATAAATATCTGTCTAAATGCTTCAGTTCTATTCTCTAGTCCAAATAGGTTATATTTTAATACTTTATTATATATAGTAAATTCATTTAACATATTACCTACTTTACCTATGCACATAATCGCTGCGTAATCATTCTTTTTATTTTTATTATAAAGAGCTTCTTGAACACTTTTTATAATTAATTCTTTACATCTAATTATTAAAGTATCTAAGAGTTTTATAATAAAATAAATATCTTTATATCTTTTTGATATAAATGATATCAAAGGAGCAGAATCATT
>RGCF01000043.1 GCA_009919265.1 Bacteroidota bacterium
ATTCGAGCTTGGAATTGAGATTATCGATGCCACTTGTCCTGTTGTAACAAAGTTACAAGAAAGAGTTAGGAAATTCTATGATCAAGGATATCAGATAATTATCTTCGGCAAAAAGGATCATGCAGAGGTGTTGGGTGTGCGTGGAGTTTGTAATGACAAGTGTATAGTTGTTTCTACAGTTGAAGATGCTCTTCAACAAGTTAAGCTTGATGTAAAAACAGTCCTATTTTCACAAACAACTATGGACCGCCCCACATTTCTAGCAATTAAAGAAGCATTACAAAGCCAAATCAAAGACTTGATTGTTGATACAATGGAAGGAATTGCCACTGAGTTTCATGCAAAAGACACGATTTGTGGTCAGGTATCAGGAAGGGAAGACATGCTGCGCAAATATGCTAAGGAGCATGATGCTATTGTCTTTGTAGCCGGCAAAGCAAGCTCAAATGGTAAAGTGCTCTATGATGTGTGTAAAGAAGTGAATGCAAACACATATTTTATAGAAGATATTACAGAAATTGACCCTACTTGGTTTTCAGGCAAATCTACTATTGGGATTACAGGAGCAACTTCTACTCCACAATGGTATATGAATCATGTTAAGGATCATCTTAGTAAATTAGTATGAACATACAATAATTTTATGAGCATTTTATGACCGTAATCTACTTGTTACTCATAGCTGCAAGTGTATTTCTCTACACTATTTCAGCCATAGTTCTTAGCCAAGAAGCTTCTGTATTGATGGTTGAAGCAACAGGAAATGAAACAATTGGAACCTTAACATCCATTGTAACGGGTCTAGTTCTTATTGTAGGAATCGGGTTTTTTATTGTTCGTTTTGTTTTAAGTCGATTTACCAAGTTGTAATCAATGAACATAACAGAGTCTGATATTATCGTGTTTTCTGCACACCCAGATGATGCAGAACTTGGTTGTGGGGGTGTAATCAAAGATTGCACAGACAGAGGACTTCGCGTCACTATCATCGATGCGACAAAAGGTGAATTAGGATCCAGGGGAAGTATAGAACAAAGGATGTCAGAATCAGCGAAAGCAGATATTGTACTTGGTATAAATCAGCGTATTAATGCAGGTTTCGAGGATGGTAATCTTCATTCATGTACAGAGTATAATGATCTCATAGCAACCTATATAAGACTTATCAAACCATCATTAATCCTACTTCCTCCTACATTTGAACGGCATCCTGATCATGAAGGCATGCATGAGATTGTACGAAATGCTTATTTCATTTCTGGTTTACATAAAAAATCACTCCCATTTGAAGGAAAAGAAACAACACCTTGGCGTCCACGTACTCTATTCTCTTATATACAAGCATATCATCAAGAACCTGATTTTATCATTGATATCTCTCATACTTTTTCAGCCAAGATTGAATCTATACAGTGCTATGAAAGTCAGGTGTTTGTACCTGGCAAACAGATGAAAGGCCCTGATACATTTATTTCTACATCTGCGTTTATGGAATCAGTTCATGCAAGAGCACGATATTTTGGTTCTATGATTGGAGTTGAATATGGGGAAGGTTTCTTGAATATTGAACCTTTTGGTTTATCCTCATTACAATTATTATTGTGAGAACACAATCCATATCCCTTCTTCTGCTATTTTGTATGCAATGCATTACTCTTGCAAAAGATTCTACATTGATATCAATATTCTCGCATGCTCATCCTCCAAGCTTGGCTCACCCTTTAGATTCAATTTATAAATATGATTTCCATAAATCAAACTATGTTGGATTAGGTGATATTATATCTACTTCTACAACAACTCTACAACAAAATATTGGCGAACCACTCATATATTCAGGCATTTCTATTTTTAATTCTTCACCATCAACAACAGTTCTATCATACAATGGAGTTCAAATCCAGGATATGATTTCTGGCCCTGGTGATGTATATGGTATGTCACCAGAGACTATAAATAAGGTTTCAATCTTTACCGGATTAGATGCTTCGATTCTTGGAGGTTCATCCGGTGCATATATCTACTTGCAAGAAAACATGTATTCTGCATCAAAACCTTTTTCAAGGATTTGGTACATACAAGGAGGTTATGATCTTATCGGTTCTGAGGGATTACTAACACAAAACATTGATTCAAATACAAATATTCATGCTTCATATCGAAGATTATCTTCATCAGGAATGCTCAGAAACAGTGGAGCAGATATTTGGAATACGCGTATCGGTGCTAGACATATATTTAGTCCAACCGTCCATGGTACACTTCAATGGTTATTTTCAAATCAGGGTGCCTATCATAATGGTGGTATTTATGGCAAGTATGATAATCCAATAACTGCCAATGTACTATATGATAATTATTTTGATAGGTCCTATACACATACAATTCAAAGTACAGTTACAATTGATAATCTCATTAATAAAAACTCATCAATCATATTCAATGCATATTTAGGGAATTCTATTCTTGAAACTCGAGGAATTAACCCCTATACTTTTTACGATACTTCTAGAATAGAATTTTCTCCGGAATTTAGAACAGGTTTTAATAGCAGAATCGAATTGCCAACTTTCATTTCCCAACTTTCTTTAATGAGTGAATTAGGAATTGAGTATTCTAATTACAATTATTTAAACAATCTCATCGACCAAACTTTTAGAACATATGCTTATGTCTATGCTTCATACTTAATTAGCGATTCAGATATTCTAAAAGTAGGTGTTCGTAATTCTACTCAAAAACAGAATGATCTAAATTATGGTATTAGTTATGTGAAGAATATTGATAAAGTGTGGAATATTCAGGTTGATTATTCTAAAACATATACAATTAATCCTATACAGTACAGGTACATTGATACAACAACAGAATATACACAACTTGCTTTTGCTAAAGTAGCATACACGACACCTCATGTTTCAATGAGTATTCAGCCATTCTATCGCGCGACATTGAATCCCACGTTACTAACAATGATATTTGATACAGCAAGCATTATTCCATCATTATCTGAACTAAAACCTATAGACAATCCCAATTTTACAACTATAGGAATAACTACTGCAGCTCAGGTCCAATATGGTGGCTTCTCTGTTCACACTATGTTTTCTTATAGCAAGCAGTATGAAGGGTTTACAATAGCGCCAAGATTCTTTATGCAAATCAATTCTCAATATGAATTAAATATTGGATCAAGCACTTTATCATTTGGGGGAACAGTACGCCTTATTGAAGGTCCAACAACATTGCGTTATGTGCCATATCTTAATATAATGGCACATGATGGATATACTACTAATACAGATTTACAATGGAACGGACTCGACCTACATGCAAGTGCTATATTAGGTAATGCAAGGATTAGAGCATCATTGTTAAATTTGTTTTCGACACAATTTATGAATGTATCAGGTTATCCTATTCAAGACAATATTATTCGATTGTCATTGAATTGGTCCTTTTTTGATTGAGTTATCTCCATGAGTAAAGAAGTACAACATATGTTTGCATCAATAGCACCAGCTTATGATCGCACAAATTCAGTATTATCACTAGGCATCCATCATCTTTGGCGGAAGGCTACAGTAAAAGATTCTGAAGCTAATATCGGCATGTCTGTACTTGACTGTGCAACTGGTACAGGTGATTTAGCCTTTGAATTTAAAAAAGCAGTTGGAAAAACTGGACGAGTATTAGGTACAGATTTTTGTCCTGAAATGATGGAAACAGCCCCTTCTAAATCAAAACAAAAAGCATTGCATGTTGATTTCGAGGTAGCTGATGCAATGAATTTACCATATCCTGACAATATGTTTGACATTGCTAGTATTTCATTTGGAATTAGAAATGTAGATGATCCTTCAATCGCACTTTCTGAAATGGCTCGAGTAGTAAAACCAGGTGGTAAAGTTATGATACTTGAATTTGGTCAACCTAACGGTATAATTGGATTCATATATGATATGTATTCCAAATATGTTATCCCATTTTTAGGTGGACTACTTACCGGAAACAAAGATGCATATAGGTATTTACCTAGAACAGCAGCCAGCTTTCCATGTAGAGAATCATTTCTTGCATTGATGAATAATACAGGTATGTATAACGAAACATCGTATAAGGAATTAACATTTGGTATTTCATTTCTGTACAAAGGTGTCGTACAATGAAATCACTTCTCATAGTATTAATAGTTATTTGTTTTTTTTCTTGTACAGAGAAGAAGACTTTTCTTGGAAAACAACCCAGTTATGAAGGAAATGCATTAACTGTTTCAGAATTATTGAATAAAAAGATTAAGCAAACACATATTCGTATTACCGGTACCATATATGAGGTATGTAAAGCAGAGGGTTGTTGGTTTATCTTACAAGATAAAGAGCAGAAATTGCGCTGTATCTTCGATAATCCAAGTATAACTATGAATGTTTCAAATAAAAATAAGAGAATGTCTTTTGAAGGCATTCTAACAGATGAGATTGTAGATGAAAGTACTGCAAGGGAATATGCTCAGCAAGTAGGTGAGTCGACCACTGATATAAGTGGAAAGAAAAGAATACAATTATTTGTTGTTTCTACAATTTTACTTGATGAATGAAGAATACAATCAGATATTTCACAATTATCTTACTTTTAATGAGTGTACTCTCTCTCTCTTGCGAGAGATTGAAAAAGAAAATGGAGATTAGAGAAAGAAGAATTCAATATCTCAAATCAACTATTGATTCTGCAAGAAATAATAGAATACAATCAATAGACACTACTAACAATAAGGTCAAGCAGTAAAATGAATTGATTTAAATTCAGAAAATAAATGCTTTACTTTATTTCTTTGATATTTGCCTGTAGATGTGATTGGCAATTCATTGGTAAATACAACACATTTAGGTGCTTTTGAAAAAGGCAAATGTTCTCTACAAAATGTCAGAATTTCATCAGAAGCTACATGATCATCCTCTGGTATTATGAGAGCACCAACTTCCTCGCCGTAGATATCATGTTCAAACCCAACGCATATTCCTGATAGTACACCAGGTGCCTTTGTTAATACTTCGTCAATTTCCAATGGAGCTAAATTGACACCACCTCTAATGATGAGTTCTTTTATTCTTCCAGTAATAAAGAAATAGGGATGATCATCAGCACCTTTCATCCAGAATCCTTCATCTCCTGATCTAAACCAACCATAGGAAAAAGCATCCTGATTTGCTTTTTCATTCAGAAGATATTCTTGCATCACATTAGTACCCCGTATAACAATCTCACCGCGTCTCATTTCAGGTAGAGATTTACCTTGTTCGTCATGTATTTGCATTTCATTACAAGGTAAAGGAACTCCAATACTTGGGAAACCATGATCGGTAAGCATTGCGTGATGGGTAGAAGAGGGTAAATTCAAAGGTAAGAAACAAGAATAACATGTAGTTTCACTTAGTCCATAGCCATGTATGACTCGAACCTTAAATTTAGATTCAAAATTTTGAACCAATTCACAAGTTAGTGGGCCTGCGCCACAAATAATATGAGACAATGATGCAGGAACAATACATTCTGAATTTTTATAATATTGAAGCAAATATGAAAGAAGAGTAGGAACTACAGATACTATTGATACATGTTCTGCCTCAATTCTAGAAAAGAAATGCTCACTTGAAAACTTACGATTTAATACAATGCATGATCCATGTATCAGTGGTGTTACATGGGTAACCACAATGCCATTTACATGATGAATGGGCAATACACACATCATTGTTGTTTGTTTATTCATACCATGCCAAGTGGCTATGCAATCTGCATCTACTAAAAGATTCATCTGATCCAAGACAACTGCTTTTGGTATACCTGTTGTACCACTTGTATAGACAATCAATGCTTCGTGATCGAGCATGGAGTGATTAGGTAGGAATGGCAAAGGTTGAAATGAATCTATAATATCTACATATAACTGCAAACCATCTGAATCAGTATCTACTTCTTGTATCAATATCTGATTAGGGTCAGCTAATGTAGATATTCTCTGCATATACTCGCTTCTGCATAATAATAGCTTAGATGCAGAATCTCTAATGATAAATGCCAGACGTTGATCATCTTCACCCATATTCAGGGGAATCACGGACAATCCAAGAAACCATGCTGCAAAATATTGCACAATTGTATCAGGGTGATTATGTGCTGCAACTATAATTCTATCTCCTTTCTGAAGACCCATCGTGTTATAGTAAGCAGCAGTTTTCCTAATAGAAAGAATGAATTCATGATATGTAATAGCAGTTCTATTCGACTCTATATCATAATAAATCATGAAAAGATCATCAGGAGAAGATGTTTTCGCATGATATGCCAATAGATCATGAAATGATTGATATGCAGGTAAGAACATTCCTGAAGTGGTTGTTCTTGCGTGTTTTATGCATTCTTCTATTGTATTCATTGACATTACTCTTTCTTCCCAAGTACTTTCATTTGTATAAAAGACAATACAGCTATAATTGCAAACAGTATATATGCAAGAGCAGCTCCATATCCCATTGAATCAGTTTTTTCAAATGCATTCGAGAAAATCAGATACACTACGGTAAGTGTTGAATTAAGTGGGCCACCCTTCGTCATTGTGTACATCTCAACGAATATTTGTAGTGATTTAATCGTTGATATGACCATCACAAAGAGTATTGTTGGCCTTAGAAGTGGCAATGTTATAGTTCGTAGTATTTGAAGACTTGAAGCACCTTGTAATTGAGCTGACTCATATAAATCTTTGGGTATTGACTGCAATCCTGCTAAAAATAGCATCATATAGTATCCGGTTGACAACCATACATCCATTAACATCACCGAAAACAATGCAGTAGATGTTTCAAGCAAAAATCCTTTGTCACTTTGAGGAAGTCCAATCATACCTGCTAATACATTGATATATCCATCTTTTGCATATAAGTTGGTAAAAATCAAAGTAATGACAATAATTGAAGTGACTGATGGTAAAAATAAACCCGCACGATAAAAAGATGGATATGATGCTAATTTTGAATGAAGTAATACCGCCAGAAATAATGCAGCAATTGTTGATAAAGGTACTGCCCCAAAAGCATAGACAATTGTGTTTGTCAATGCCTTCCAAAAAAGAGGATCTATACCAATCGATGTATAATTATCAAATCCAATAAATTCCGATGTATTTCCCAATGCTCTATATCGAGTAAAACTCATATACAAGGCATAGACCAATGGATACAACCAAAAGATGCACAATTTCATAACCCAAGGGGCAAGAAATCCAAATGCTATTGTTGAATGTTTTGATTTCATACATTAAAGGGATGCCGAAGCACCCCTTTTACTTATTCAATAATAAATGTTCCGGTTACAATATCGCTGTCACCTTTTATGGAATATAGATATAATCCAGAAGATAATCCGTGTGGTATCACAGCATAATACCTTTTGTCAGAATCCATGCTTGTTTCAACGCTATATATTTTTTGTCCATGAATATTCATGATATGTAGCATAGGGGGAATAGTGCTTGAAACGGTCGCATATATTTTTGATAAAGGTTGCGCAGGATGTGGAATAATTTCTACTTGCTGACTCGATACATCTTCTACTGATACAGAACCAAAGACAATATCGGCATTCGTTCTTGGTACAAGCTTATAATTACCGAATGAGAAATACATAATACCAGTTATATTCTTTATTTCCGTACTTCGCTTAAGTGCTGTTTTTTCTGCTGTTGTTGATGATCCATATGTTGTTGCTCCATCATCAGTTTCTACGCGCATTTTTGAGAGTGATTCAGTTGCACCATTGAACAATGATGCATCAACAACAGTGAACTCACCAAAGTTAGAAGCTCCATCGGCATTTGAATCAGCTACAATAACATTTGAAAATGTGACAAGCATGCTTTCCCATTGTTCAGCAGATAAAGCACCTTGAGGTTTTCTTGCGAAATCGATAGTATTTACTTTTACAGGATTAATTTGATCACCGTCCATAGCAATTAATTTTGTGTCAGCAAGAAATACCGAATCAAAACTTGTTACTCCAAAGTTTTCACGAATGATACCTGATATTTGAACTTTGGACCCTCTCGGAAATGCACGTACAATACTCGATGGGGAAGTTGTTCTTACAAATATTCCTGACTGTGGAGCTATACCATCTTGAATATAGACTCTTGGTGCATTTGCACCTGCATATGGTATATCTGCTGCTGAGGCAGTAACAGTACCAATGATAGTTGCACTATATCCTTCATAAACTGATGCACCATTAGCGGAGAGTCTTTCGCGTATATCAGCAATTTTTGGTGCACGATCTAATACACGATAATAATAACCCGTCGTATCGCCTATTGGTGATTTAAGTGATAGTCCAGATTGATCTTGTACTCGTATATGCCATTTTACAAGGGATGTGCCATTTGATATTGAACCAGGTACTGGTATTGTTGAAGTCCAGAGAGTATCATTTATCTTTTGAGCAGTTACAGAATCTATACCTTTCCCATCAAAAGAGTAATATGTACGAACAGAAGTAATTGGTAAAGCACCAGCTTTGATGCCAATTGCAACAGGTACAGTTTCAGAAGGGGTAGGGAAAGCATTTATCCTTGATGAACGTACGCTAGTTATGATTGGGGGCGCAGAACCCATATCCAATTCTAAATCATCAGGCATGCCGGGAGAGATCATAAAAGGAGCAGCTTGACCTTGAATTGAATTAGAAGAGATATACCCTCGTAATTTTTTGATTTTCGTACCTTCAGTTGGTGCAGTATATGTACCTAATTGTACAGCATCCGTACGATAATGATTTGATTGATCTCGTAAATACAATTCATTGCCACTCTCGTCTGCAACAGTAATTGTTGTTCTTTGATTTGTTCCTTTTACTGCACTTGTGACTGTTAGATTCGAAAACTCAACTTTCATTCCGACATATTGAGCTCCACCATTGATATTATATGTTGGCGTATTTGCTTTACCTTGATTGAACATAGCAATAGTGACAGCAGGTGGAGTAGGCAAAAGTATTCCATCATCAATAAACTCAACAATACCTTTTGAAATAACCTCGCCTTGAGTTGTTCCTAACTTATTATTTGCTGGAAAAGCAGTAATTCTAATCGGAACTTCTATCAACTGACCTTTCTTCAATCTGATGAAATTTGATGCAACATTTGCAGTATCACACACTATAGGCATCCCAGCAAAAGACAATGCTTTCTCATCCTGTAGATAAATAGCATGATTTTTATTACCGGCAATCATGATTTTTCTTGTATCGCTTGGGAAATCAACCACCGGCGGAATAGATACAATACCGCGAATTGTTACTGTATCGCCAACTTTGGGAGAATTTAACACACCAGCATTTAGAGAATCTGATGGAATTGTCATAATATCCATTATAGATTTCTTTGGGTATGTCTGTGCCATAGCCGACAATGACAAGAATCCCAATAGGATAGATAGTAAAAGAGCATTCATATAAAACCTTTTATTTAATAATGAGAAATCTTCCATTGTTGATCTTGCCTGTATGCTCATCAAGAACGCTTACTATATACATGCCCGTAGCAAGGGCTTGATCTGCATCCGTGATGATATCCCAAGCATGAATGCCACCTGAAAATTGAATCTCAGATGCATTGATTGAACCTGTTTGTGAAAACCACTGAATATCTTGTCCTTGATCTTTATCCTTTTCATGTTTCAGTGTTGCTACTTTATCACCTGCCAATGTATAAATCGATATTGTAGCCTTCTCTGGAACATTGTAAAAATAGATTTTTCTCCCTCTTTCAAGATTTGCTTTCGCATCCCAAGATGCAGAAACAGAATATGGATTAGGAAATATTCCAATTTCATTGGCTAAATCAGCATCATCTATTGTTGTTCCGGGGATAATAATCTTTTCATTGGCAAGTAAACTTGACTCCAAAGAAGGTAGTCCAGCCTTTTCATCTCCATCGCTAAAAGAAGTTAATGTAATAGAGTATTGCCATCCATTAAGAAGATCATTGAGTGGATACACATAATGATACGCAGTTGAGTCACCTTCAAAATATTGGACACTTGGATTTCCATTGTCGTCAACTATTCTAATAGTTGAAAATCCATTATCATAAAATACACCATTATCTGGTTTGTCATAAGAGGCGAGCATAGTCCAATCTTTTGTTGATTGAGCATATTGATCAGGATTGGTTCTATAAATTCTATAGCCTTCAAAATTCTTTTTGTTAGTTAATATATCTTTTGCTGATTCAGCATTATTAGACCAATAAAGCATTGCTTTTCTGTCTCTGACGATAATCTTCATTTTAGGCGATGGAGGCGGGGATGGTAAGATATATCGTACAATTGAACCATCTCCTTTAATGTCAATTTCATTTGTATCGAGAATATTATTTCCATTAACATCAGAACCATTATATGCTCGTTGAGCCCATCCTGCATTATTAATGAGGGTTTTGCGAGTTTCATCATCATTTCTATCGGGGCTCCCAGGTTTCTTTGCACATATGACTGCAAAAGCTACATTAATTGAATCACCTGGGTTGATTCTAGAAAAAGGTCCAACAGACAATAACTGTGAACGATTTGCTGCTTTCGAAATAATCTTCTCAGCATCTGTCATTGTAACTTGATTTAAAAATGTAGTCGATAATCTTCTGTATTTTTCTACATCTGTTTGTGGAGATTGCAGCCACTCATCACCTCTCGTATCTTGAAATGCCCATACATTATAATGTGTTTGTTGTTGAATGGGCTCTGTACCTAATAAACGAATAGCTGCATAATTGTCAGCCAATCCATTGTCACCTGAAATGTCCCATTCATACATCATCCGCATTGAATCTATAAGCGCATTTCCTCCGGCTCTGTAAAAATCTCCTCCGCGAGGAGCTCGTATTGTTGTATTTCTAACAACCAGGTCACTCCAAAATCCAAGATATGCACTATCAATTGGTGATGTAGAACTATTTATAAGTGTATATGTAAGTATTACGAAGTAATCTGCAAAGGGGAAATTCCAAGCATAGCTTTTAAAATCAACTTGTAAGCCTAATGGATAATCATGGGCAGGAATTTTCTGATTCAACTCTGGAATAAAGAGATTTGTATCAGTGAAAGTGCATATATAATCTCGATGACTAATTGCTTTTGGAGAATAATATAGGTCATTGGGTAAACTTGAACGCTGAATAAGATAATTGCTATCTTGATTAGTAAATTCAAACCCTTGCGATACATTCAACACAGATGAAACATCCAATGCTGCAGTAGTAACTGCAGTTACTTTGTTCCCACCAATATTTTTTATTCCACCAACCCATAGCCCACCAAGAAAGAGATGCTCAATTCCACTTCCTCGTGGATATTCGCATGAAGGAATCTTTGGCCAACCTGCAAAGCCGGTTCCAATAGTTCCAAAACTACTGATTGAAAGCCTGATATTCCCTACATCAGTAGTCATTCTTTGTTCGCCATTTCCGGCGAATGTAACAGTATTAAGGAGTAAGATGAGAAGAATGCAAAGCATATACAGAAATACATGGGAATTGGGAACTCAAAAATACTGAATTGACATTACTAACACTTGTAATTATTGAGTTTTTATCATCAGATATCCCCCATATAAAGAGATTCTGACCATGAAAGGGGATAAATGTAAATATTTGTTGATAAAAGTCTGAAATCGCCATAAAGAGCGTTTGGTCAACCTCGTAAATTTTGGTAATTTTACACCATTCATTTTATTGATAATCATAGCTTATTTATGATACCATTAACTGCAACATCAACCCTCGAGAGAGTACACACGGTTAGACAAAACAAAATCATGAAAGAACTCATGGATAAAGATACAACCGTGATGTTCGAAGATCCTTTGGAAAATGAAATGGTACTCAATATGGGCCCGCAACATCCTGCGACTCACGGAGTTTTGAGAGTATTGTTACGCCTTGATGGAGAAACCATCGTAAAGTGCGTTCCAGAATTAGGATATCTGCATAGAGGATATGAAAAACTTGCCGAGGCTATGACATATCATGAGTTTATTCCTCATACAGATCGACTTGATTATATGTCTCCAATGTCGAACAATATGGGAATTGCTTATGCTATTGAAAAAGCTATTGGCATAGAAGCACCAGAAAGAGCCCAATGGATAAGAGTTTTACTATGCGAAATGGCAAGAATTAGCTCTCATTTAATGGCAATGGGTGCAACTTGTATGGATGTTGGAGCCCTCACTTTGTTCTTATGGACTTTTACTGAAAGAGAAAAGCTTTATGACATTTTTGAATTGATTTGTGGGGCTCGCTTTACAACAAGTTTTTCAAGGATTGGTGGAATTGCCAATGATCTATCACCAGAAATCCTAACTATGATACGTGAATGGGTAAATCAATTTCCGGATCGATTGAAAGAGTCAGAGGGTCTAGTTAATCGGAATCGTATATTTATTGAGCGTCTGGCCGGTGTTGGGTATATGCCAGCAGACAAAGCAATTCAATTAGGACTTTCAGGTCCATGCCTTCGTGGTTCAGGTATTAATCATGATCTGCGTCGCGCAACTCCTTATTGGGTCTATGATAAATTGGACTTTGATGTTATCACACATAATGATTGCGATACTTGGGCTCGATACATCGTGCGGGTTCAAGAAATGAAAGAATCAGTAAAAATCATACATCAAGTCTTGGATAATATGCCTAAGGGTTCTGTACTTGCAGATGACCCAAAGCATGTTCTACCTCAAAAAGCTCATATTTATACTAAGATGGAAGAATTGATCAATGATTTCATGTTGATCAACTTTGGTTCAATGCCTCCCAAAGGCGAAACATATACTGCAATTGAAGGTCCTAAAGGTGAACTTGGATTTTTCATTGTATCTGATGGTACAGGCCATCCTTGGAAATTAAAAATTCGCTCACCATCATCTTCAAATCTTCAAGGTTTGAAATTTATGTCAGAAGGTTCTATGGTTTCAGACATAGTGGCAATTATCGGTTCAGTTGATCCGGTGATGGGCGAAGCAGATAAATAACAGTGATTACTTTCACGATAAGGCAGGCATTATGCCTGCCTTTTTCATATATGCAATTACTGAAATGAAATTTACTTGCATCATACCTGCAGCAGGAAAAGGAACAAGATTTGGTAATTCAATACCAAAACAGTTCTTGAAAATAGATAATACGATGATCATTGAACATGCAATCATTTCATTGATCAATGGATTCTCAACATGCGATATTCATACCTTGTCAATCATCATTGCTTGCGACGCAGAATATGAATCAATGCTCACAGAATTGTGTACAAAACACATATCGCAAGAATCTTTTGCAATTGTTAGAGGTGGAAATACAAGACAAGAATCAATCCGAAATGCAATAGAACACAAATTAGCAGAGAATAGCGATGTTTTCTGTATCCATGATGCAGTAAGACCATTTATACCCAAAAAGGTTATGTATTCTTTACTTCAAGCAATCAATGTTTATGAATGCGTTATTCCTGTACTTGATATAACAGATACATTGAAAAGAACTACCAAAGATGTAATTATTGAAACAATCGATAGATCTCAGTATAAACTTGCACAGACTCCTCAATTCTTCCATGCAGATAGATATCTAGAATCTATAGAGCAGGTAGATCATACATCCCAATTCACAGATGACTCCTCAATGATGGAGCAACTACAATTTGTAGTACACACTGTCGAGGGAAGTGAACTTATGAAAAAAGTAACATATCCTTATGATCTTCAATTAGCAGAGTTTCATGCCACTGTCTATAAGGATCTACATGGATAAACTCTTGAATATTGCTTTGATTGGAGGAAATAGTAAAATTGCTTCGGCAATCATCAGATTGATAGAAAAAGAAACTGATTGGAAATTACATGTATATTCCTCAAGTCTTAAAAAAACTGGAAATGACAGAATTATACATAAATCCGTACATTATTCTGATATAAAACTGTTAAAAGAAGATTTTCTTGAATCAAGGCCAGATTTTATCATAAATACAGCGGCAATGACCAATGTAGATGCTTGCGAAGATCTTAGACAGGAAGCTTGGTCAGCAAATGTAACATTCATTGAACAATTGGCTAGACTCTCACTAATAGTTGAAAGTCATCTGATTCATTTCTCAACTGATTATGTATTTGATGGTATAAAAGGACCATATTCAGAACAAGATCATCCGAACCCCATATCCTATTATGGAAAAACTAAATTAGCCGGTGAAAATGCAGTATTAAAATCTCATGTCAACAATACTGTACTTCGAACAAATGTAGTCTATGGACTTACAAATGAACATCAACAAGATTTTGTACAATGGGTAATCAACAATAATGAATCAAACACAACGATGAATATTGTAGATGATCAATACTCAAACCCAACTTTGACAGATGATCTTGCTTTAAGTGTTAAAAGAGTCATAGAAAAAAAACGATGCGGAGTCTACCATATTGGTGGCAATACATATTGTTCTCGGCTTGAATTTGCTCAACAAATAGCAAAAATATTTCATTTGGATGAGAACCTTTTTAACCCTGTTAAAACTGATTCTCTCCATCAGAAAGCTCAAAGACCCCTTCGTGGAGGACTAGTAAATCTGAAAGCTCATACAGATTTAAATGTTCAATTCTGCACAATTCAAGAAGGTCTTGTTCGATTGAGACATCAAATGCACGCTATACATCAAGAGTGATATTATGACAATACTCATTTGTGGTTCCGGTACTATGGGAAGAGGAATAGCCCTTGCATCTATTCTTTCTGGCCATACAGCTGTATTATTTGATAAAAATAAAGCAGCATTAGAAAAAGCACAAAGTTTTATAACGGCTCAGTTGGATAAAGGTGTCTCAAAAGGAACTCATACCGTAGACCAATGCGATATTTATAAAAGTTCATGTACATACATTGACTCTTTTTCTCAAATTATTCCTACATGCGATATTATTGTAGAAGCTATTATTGAATCAATAGAAGAAAAAGAACACTTATTTAGCTTGATTGAAGAATCGGGTCTTAGAAAAGAAACCATTCTTGCATCTAATACATCTTCTTTATCTGTCAGTGTGCTATCAAAGAATCGCAAGTTTCCTACTTCTTTCATTGGACTGCATTTCTTCAATCCTGCACATTTAATGAAATTGGTTGAAATTGTAAAGACACCTGTCACAGAACAACATATAGTTGATATCGCATTAGATTTTTGTAATTCATTAAAAAAGATACCAGTAATAGCAAAGGATGTCCCTGGTTTTATAGTCAATAGAGTTGCAAGAAACTATTATAATGAAGCAATGCGTATAGCTACCGAACAATGTGCATCCATTGAACAAATTGATGCATTAATGAAGTCAGTTGGTTTCAAAATGGGACCTTTCGAGTTAATGGACTTAATCGGAAATGATGTTAATCTTGAAGTGACTAAATCAGTCTATGCACAATATTTTAATGATCCTCGTTTTACCCCTTCAATTATGCAGCAAGATTATGTTAATGCAGGCTTATATGGAAAGAAATCGGGATCAGGATTTTACGATTATGATTCAAATACATAAACATTACAAGGATATACTATGAATATCATGGTGATTGGTGCCGGTACAATGGGCAATGGTATTGCTCATGTATGTGCTCAGAATGGACATTCGGTGACGATAGTGGATATACATGAAGCTGCGCTACAAAAAGGGTTGTCCACTATTTCTGCAAATTTGGAAAGACAAGTTAAAAAAGAACTTCTAACAGCTAATGATAAACAATCTATCCTTGATAAGATATCTCTGTCTACAGATTTATCAGAATCATCATCTACAGCAGATCTTATCATAGAAGCAGCTTCAGAACAACAGCATATCAAGGTTTCTTTATTTCAAACGGCACAGCAAACAGCAAAAAAAGAATGCATCTTCGCATCCAACACTTCATCTATTTCTATTACTGAGTTAGCAGCTTCAACAGATAGACCAGATAAATTCATTGGTATGCATTTTTTCAATCCTGTCCCAATCATGAAATTATGTGAGATAGTACGAGGGTATGCCACTTCAGATGAAACATATCAAACTATCTATGATTTATCTAAGCAATTAGGAAAGGTACCTGTTACCGTGCAAGATTTTCCTGGATTCATTTCGAATAGAATTCTTATGCCTATGATAAATGAAGCCATTTATTGCCTTATGGAAGGAATAGCAAGTATTGAAGACATTGATACAGTTATGAAATTAGGTATGGCTCATCCTATGGGCCCTCTAACATTGGCAGACTTCATTGGACTTGATGTATGCCTATCAATTATGGAGGTATTGCATTCCGGTTTAGGCGATAGCAAGTATCGTCCTTGTCCATTATTACGCAAGATGGTTGCTGCCGGACACCTCGGTCGCAAATCAGGAAAAGGATTCTACGATTATACTCAAGGTTGATGAAAGCAATTGTTCAAAGAGTTACTGAATCATCGGTAAGTATCAATGGAATTATCCACTCAGAAATTAAAACTGGTTTGTGTATAATGGTTGGATACTGCAAAGATGATCAACAGTCTGTAAATACTTGGCTGAAAGACAAACTTCTTGGTTTAAGAGTATTTTCTGACGAATCTGGAAAAATGAATAAATCAATACAAGATATTGAAGGTTCATTAATGATTATTCCAAATTTCACACTCTGTGCAGATATGCAGAGAGGACTAAGACCTAGTTTTACAACATCTGAGTCACCGGATAAAGCGGAACAACTTTTTAATGAGTTGATACATATACTATCAAGTCAATATCCCCATGTACAAACCGGTATATTTGGTGCAGATATGCAGGTTTTAATAAAAAATGATGGCCCTGTTACATTGATATTTGAACATTCATGAATGACTGAATTTAAAGATTACGATATCACATCTAATACGGGATTTAAAACTCCTGTTCTCTTTGAACGTTTTTTTATTGTCAATGAAAAAACAGAGAAGTCGCAATTTGTTGATAATATCAGCCCTTATGAACCAATCATCATTGGCGATGCAACAAATTATTTGTTTGTCAAAGAATTATTTCCATCAGCAATCAAATATGAAGGGGACAGTATTACTATTCTTGAAGAATCACATAATTCATCAATTATCAGAGTCGAAGCAGGTAGAAACTGGCATAATTTCGTAATGCAAAGCTTACAATTAGGTTTATTCAATTTAGAGAATCTTGCACTTATTCCAGGAACTGTTGGAGCTGCTCCTGTTCAGAATATAGGTGCATATGGAAGAGAAGTCTCAGATTCTATAAAAACAGTTCATTGCGTATCCATTTCAACAGGGGAACATATACAATTGAGTGCTAAAGAATGTTCCTTTTCCTATAGACAGAGTATTTTCAAACATCAGGAATTCAAAAATCTTCTTATTACGCATGTAGATTTTGAGCTAAGTAAATTAGAGAATCCTATTGCTAATTACCCTGATGTAGCAGTCTATCTTGAACAACAAAGAAATATTCATCCATCTGCTCTAGATATAGCACATGCTATTATTTCTATTCGTACAAATAAACTACCAGATCCATCTGAGATTGGTAATGCTGGAAGTTTTTTTAAGAATCCCATCATTGATATAACTATTTATGAAAGTTTGGTTTCGAAATATCCTTCTTTACCGAAATATGACATTGATGATATCCATGTGAAGGTACCTGCTGGTTGGCTGATTGATCAAAGTGGATTTAAAGGTATAAGAATAAATGGTGCAGGAGTTCATGAAAAACAAGCACTTGTCTTAATTAATGCTGATAATGCACATGGTAAAGATATTTATGAATTAGCATTGATGATTCAACATAAAGTACATGCATTGTTTGGCATTATGCTCGAACCTGAAGTAAATATATTGCTATGAGATTTCTATGATAGTCATGAAATTCGGAGGGACTGTACTCCACCATGAAACAGGCTTTTTATCTATGGTTGATATCATAAAGAGAAGGACTGAGGCATGTATCATAGTAATATCAGCATTTTCAGATATTACAAGAAGACTTGATAAATCATTAGATGTAGCATTACATCAAGATATTGAACAAGCATATTCAATGATAGATGAGATAATTACATATCATCATAATATGTCAACTGTCTTACATCGTACAACTACTGATTTTACAACTGTATTACGCAATTGCGAATCATTATTAAAGAGATTATTAAAAGGCGTATCATTAACTAAAGAAATTTCTCCAAAAACAAGAGATCTATTTTTATCACAAGGAGAAATACTTGCAATCCATTTTGTAGAAAACTTATTAGTATCACATGAGATAGCAGTTCATAGTATTAATGCATGTGATATTATGATCACGGATAATGAACATGGTAATGCAAAGCCTTTGGACTATCATATTCACTATAAAATTCAACAAGAAATAACCCCTCTTCTACAGACAAATGATGTAATGATTATATCTGGATTTATTGGATCTACAGAACAAGGGGATATTACTACTATGGGATATGAAAGCTCTAATTTGACTGCATCGGTTATTGGAAGCATGTTAAAAGCTACCGAAATCCAGATTTGGTCAGACGTTTCAGGGATAAGAAGTGCTGACCCAAAGATATGTCCTAAGAGCAAACCCATACATTCACTGGATTATTCATTAGCTAATACACTTGCTCAAAATGGATTAAAAATATTACATCATTGGATGATCGATCTTCCATTAAAGCACAATATTCCAGTTTCCATACGAAATGCATTTGATAATCAAGGTCCATTTACTCTTATCCATGATCATTCAATACAAGAAATACCAACTATTTTCATTCTTACTGATGTAGTAAATAGAGAAGATATGCAGATTCTTACTTTCATGACTACTCATCCCAAAGTATTAGAGATGTTATTTCGATATAATATTGAAAATGAATTGTCTTCAAGCATTTCAGTATCTACATTTATTCAACCAAATCTTCACAAAGTGGAATTACATAAAAGTATGATCATACCACTGCTTAAAGTTTTACATTCAATCATTGAGGATTAATATGAAATTCCACCACGAAACACCTGATCGATTAATGATGCCTGTACAAGGTAATACGTATACTGTTAGTAGAGAGGGAAAAGATTTATTTACTGCAGTCATCGATGAATATAAACCAGCAGCATGTTGGGCTGAAGTTCAAGTTGTATCAGCTAAGGAAGGATATGAAGACTATTATCCTAAAGAAACTAAAATGAGATTGAAAGTAGCTTTGTATACCTTTACAAAAGAATAATTCTAAGTATTGGTAATGAACGAATCTATGATATTTTTAACCTGTTCACGGATATCTTCTACATCGTCATTTGCTTTTATAATAAATATCTTTCGTTCAGAACTTTCAGCAATTCGTAGATAGCCCTCCCTTGTTTTTTTAAAAAATTCCTCCCCAGATTGTTCCATTCTATCTGGCGCAGATTTTGAATCTGTAGATCTAAAACCTGCTCTAATTGCAGCATCCTCTACCGGTAAGTCAAAGATAAATGTGATATCAGGTATAAGATCATTAGTTGCAAAAGCATTTATTTGTTCAATATCCTTGATAGAAAGGCCTCTGCCATACCCCTGATAAGCAACAGATGAATCAATATATCGATCACAAATGACGATATCACCACTTTCTAAAGCTGGCCTAATAACTTTACTTACCAATTGAGCTCGTGCAGCCGTAAACAGTAACAATTCACTTCTGGGTTCAATCTGTTCTTGAGAATCTAACAGTAATGTACGAATCTTTTCAGAGACAATATTTCCTCCTGGTTCTCTTAGTACAGTCACCTTATGGCCTTTATCCTCAAGTAATGTTTTGAGGAATTGAATTTGAGTGGATTTTCCGCTCCCGTCTATACCTTCAAAAGTGATGAACATTATACTTCTCCTCCAGAAATAACCAATACAAATTCACCTTTTGCTGAACTTGCATTCAAGGATAGGGAAATATCTGAGGGCTTACCTCTATAAGCTTCTTCAAACTTCTTTGATATTTCTCTTATGAGATACATAGTTTTATGTTGAAATATAGGATGAGATGCAAAATCACTAATGAGTTCCTTTATTCTGTGTGGACTTTCATACATAATGACTGTCTGATTCATCTGAGACACATGTTTTAAAAAAGACTCTCTCCCTTTTTTATGTGGAGGAAAACCAACGAATGTCCAAATTGAACAATCAAATCCACTTTGAATCAATGCCGGAATCAAAGCAGTAGCACCTGGTAACACAAAATATGGTATACATTCAGTAATTGCAGTTTGTATCAAAATAGAACCTGGATCGGATATAACAGGTGTTCCTGCATCAGAAACATAGCAAACTCGGGACCCTTTTTTTACCTGATCACAAAGAAATGTACTTGCCTCTTTTTCATTATGCTCTCTACAAGAATATAATTTTTGGGGTGTTATAGAATACTGCTTGAGTAATTGTCCAGTAACTCGAGTATCCTCACATGCAATAATTTCAGCAGCGGAAAATAATCGGAGTGCTCTAATTGTGATATCCTCCAGATTTCCGATCGGAGTAGGAACAACATACAAACCTGGTTCATATACAAATTGTTCTTTACTCATTATTCGCTCGTGAATGTATGGTTTTATTCATTTTACCATCTCTCAAATTACGAAAAAAAGATCGCAGTATTTGTGATGATTCTTGTTCCAACAACCCAATATGAACTTTACATTGATGATTTAATCTTGAATCATTTAGTAATTGATATAATGAAGAAACTGCGCCTGTTTTTTCATCAACGCAGCCGATATAGACATTTGGAATTCTTGATAACACAATTGCACCCGCACACATTGCGCATGGTTCAAGAGTTACATACAATGTGCAATCTGAAAGTCTACGAGTATGTAATAGAGCGGCAGCTTGTTCAATGACATGGATTTCGGCATGAGATATCGGGTTCTGCAATGCTTCTGTTTTATTATGTGCCCTTGCAATGATGTTTCCTTCATGAACTATAACCGCACCAATTGGTACTTCGCCTTCTTCAAAAGCTAATGAGGCTTCAAGTAGTGCTTCCTGCATAAATAATGTATGTTCAGAATCAATCATGAAAAATAATCTTACATTTATCTGGATAATATACCTTTTCTAGTACAAGACCTTCCGGCGGAGCTAAAGGAGCTCTTTTCTTATCAGTTAACCTCATTGGCGATGCTAAATAATCCTGTATTTCTTGTTTAGTAAAAGTTCCTCTAGCAAATTCAAGCATAGCACCTACGATAGAGCGCACCATGCCATACACAAATCTATTTGCACCAATCGTAAGAACGAATGTTGAATCTTGATTTTGTACCCAATTACATTGTTGAACATTACAAATATATGAGAGGGTAGATGGGTTTTTCTTAGAATATGATGTGAAATCATGTTCTCCAAGAAATATCATTCCTGATTCTAACAATGTTATAACATCAAAAGGATATGGATAAAAGGTAGCGAAATGTCTATCAAATACACTTTCTTTCGTTGTCAATGTATAGGAATACTCACGATATATTGCATCTTTTGTAGAGTGAAATGTAGATTCAGCTGTACAATGACCAGTTATGCGTATATCTTTAGGTAATC
>RGCF01000421.1 GCA_009919265.1 Bacteroidota bacterium
CGAGTCCATCACCTCCTCCGCCAACAAGCTCAAGCTGAACTTCAACCACCCTTGCAAGGAGCTTGTGTGGGTCGTGCAGCGTGATTCTTTTGTGTCTTGCGATGACACCGTGGTGAATGCCTGGAAGGGTCAGCAGCCCTTCAACTTCTCCGACTGGTGGGACCGCTCCGTGCTGGAGTCTGGCTACTCCGTCACTCGCGTGGAGGGCATGGCTGGCAAGAACCCTTGCGTCACGGCCCTTCTCCAGCTCAACGGCCACGACAGGTTCCAGGTGCGTGAGGGACGCTACTTTAACGAGGTGCAGCCCTACCAGCACCACACCAACGTGCCCGCCGTCGGTATCAACGTGTATTCCTTCGCCCTGCAGCCCGAGCAGCACCAGCCCAGCGGCACTTGCAACTTGTCTCGTATTGATAACACCACCCTGCTGCTGACCGTGTCCAACAACGCCGTTGGCTCTGTCACCAGCTCCTCCGTGTATGTCTTTGCGACCAACTACAATGTGCTCCGTGTGATGTCTGGCATGGGTGGTCTTGCCTACTCCAACTAAGTATTCAGCTTGGTTGTTTATATTTTTTATTAATTAACTAACACCACTTTTACTTAGTCATTCGTAATGGCAAAGTAAAAATGCCCTCGTTGTATCTTAGATGATAGCTCTGGTAACACTCGCAATTGGCGATAAATACTTGGAAATATACAATAGGCTTTTTCGCCCTTCACAAGAAACCTACGCGAAACGTCATGGGTATGAATATAAAGTCATAACTGAATATTTAGATGATGATCTTATGCATAAAGATCTTATAAGCTTTCAAAAGGCACTTGTGTTTTCACAACCATGGAGCTATAAATATGAATGTATTATTTTTGTAGACGCAGATATCTATATACGCCCAGACTCTCCTCCGATCCATGTGCTTGCTGGAGACAAGATTGGAATTGTAAATGAATTCGCCCAACCTACAAAGGAATTACGATTGGCCATGCAGAAACGGTGTGGATGGGAAACGAGTGCCACGGATTATTATAAACTTTGCCAATTCGATCTGGAAACGGATGTCGCTCCGAACTCGGGCGTGATGATTGCTCGCCCCGCAATACATGGTGAATACTTGAGAAATATTTACGAAACGTATAAGGAACTCGCAATACACCATTCGAGAGGATATATTTATGAACAAACAGCTATAGGATATTGTTTGGTCCGCGATAACATGTATACATGTATTCCGAATGAGTGGAATGGACTCTGGATGATTAATAAACTTATTTATCACGAGAAAGAGCTACCAGAATTTATTGGAGAGACTTATTTTACACACTTGGCTGGGAAGTTTCAATATGATAAGCTGGCAGAAGTCTTGCGCCTAATCCACCCCGGTGTCTAACCCCGCCCACAATAGGAATGGGGAAGGTATCGTATAGAACAGTCGGCGCGGCAGCAGTAGGAAGCATTCTCTTTAAAGGTATGTTGATTGAATTCGTATTCGATGCGATGGATCTTCCAGAAGTCAAGAAACATGCGTGGCATTTTGCATCTGGAAACTATATAGCCACATCTGTAAAAGTGGATGTATCAGGCGGCGAAATCAAAAAGCGCGAAGTCTATTTGCACAACTTTCTATTGAAACCAGGACCCAACCAGATTGCCCAGCACATCAGTAAGAATGGTCTCGACAATCGGCGTGAAAATCTGCGATGCGTAGATGCATGCGCTGCTACGTCTGGATATGCGAAGAAAAAGAGAAATGTGGAGCTGCCGCCAATGTGTGGTATTAAACCGGAAGAGATTCCGAAACATGTGTGGTATGTGCAGGCGAACGGATATCATCGTGATCGCTTTGCCATCGAATTCAAGACAGAGGGGATTTTGTGGAAATCTACAAGCTCAAAAGAAGTGAGCCTCCAGGAAAAGTTGGAACAGGCCGTTGCGAAACTAAAAGAGCTCTATGAACTCTATCCGTATTTGGACCCGAAAAGGGAAGAGGAGGAAATCGCGGCTCTAGCGCAATCATTTCAGACTATACTTTTAACCCAAAGCGGTCCTTCAGAAACTCAGCGGTAGTTTTATGATTCTCTTTTAGACCAATATTGAATATATTTATAAAGTGCCGGTTTGAAATGCCCG
>RGCF01000422.1 GCA_009919265.1 Bacteroidota bacterium
TTCAGAAACTGACAATATGGGTCGTGAAAAATTCTGGGAAGATCTTGGAAGACCAGAAAACGATGGTTTGGCACTAAAAATGTTTAAAGAAGAGTGCTGTAAAGACTGTTCTTGCAAGTCTATTAAAGAATGATACAATACCGCTATGACAGATAAAGACAACGAGAAGTGCTGTGCTGACTGTACATGTGAAAATCCTCACAAATCAGTTCCAGTTGATGAACCTACTGATTATTAAAAAAAATAAGATATAATAAGCGTCAAGGAGGTCATATATGACACTAAAATCTATATACGATATCGCATTAGATTCTGCCGACGGGCAGTCCAACTTCCTAGAGCAATTTAGAGGTAAGGCAACTCTTATTGTAAATACTACAGTTGGGTGCGGTAATGCAAATCAAATGGAAGTTTTACAGTGGCTACAAGAAAAATATGCTGGAGAGCATTTTCAAGTAGTTGCTATTCCAACAAATGACTATTGTGGTCCAGGAATTACTCATGGCAAATGGTCAGAAGGTATTACATGTGGTGCTGATTCAGCAAACTATGGAAAAGATGTTTATGGAGCAACTTTCCAATTTTCACAAATGGTATCCTCAATTCCTAGTGATGGCGTAAGCCTACAACTTGGTGTAGAGCCAGGACACAATGGATTAGGCCAAGCATACGGAGAGCCACATGAACTCTATAAAACAATTAGAGATCATCAACGTGCTGCACAAAACAAACTTAAGTCAAACGGTTTAGATCCTATGACAATGTTTAAAGACAAATATCACTCATGGTGGTTAAACAGAGGTTTCTATAATGGAGACTGGATGGGTGGTAATTTTGAAAAATATCTTGTTGATAAAGATGGATTCGTTTCTAAGCATTATCAGTGCACAGTTCTTAACTGGGATTCTGAAAAAACAGTTAAAGAAATGGCAAAAGAATCAGGTAAAGTTATTGACATTGGTATGGGTCGTTCTAAAAAAATATTTGAAGAAGAATGGGCCGTGGTTTGTCAAGATATTGAAGAGTTAATTGCTGGTAAAAAATCAATCATTAATCCAGTAAGCGAACTTACAGTTGCACCAAAAGATGCTTCTAGCATTGAAGATGTAGCAATATCTTACGCATAAAGTTATACTCCAGCATTACTATTTAAAATATTATTTAGTATTGCTGGAGTTTTTATTTACTTACTTCCACAACCACCAGGAATTTCATAAACCATTAGATCATTTGTATCTTCTACACTATCTAAATCAAAAAGTGTGCGGTTTACAACTAATCCAAGAATTTGTTCTGCTTCTTGTTGGTCTTCGGCATTAATAATAACAGTCATATTACATTCATAATTAGAATGATCTATGCCAGTTAGTTCTGTTTGCCAACCTATCCATTTTTCTTTGTTAAGTTTAAAAGTAAAATTAGACAATAACCCCAGCCTCCTTTATTTTATCGTATACATTACTTAAAATAAAAACAAGACTTGGCTGACTTTGCTGAATTTGAGATTCTGCATCTGCATCTTTTTCACCACTTTCCTATAGGACATTTTGCTTGTACAAGTGTTGTCTTAAGTTTCATAAAACAACCACATTTCTTACATTTTACCATACGCTTGTTAAACCATTCACAGCCATTGCATATTTCAAGGCGGGACTCAATTAGCGCCTTATCACTTCTTGGCTGAGAAGGATCAAACAAGTCAGTAAACTTAACATCATTTGTCACCATTCCATTCTATCATAATACGTAATAGAATACTCTCCACCAAATACTTCAGCATATGAGAAAATATCACACATATATTTTTTAACGGTTGTCAAACCAACTTTATCGGTTTGATATTTATATCCTTTAACCAATGTTTCATGTGAAACCTTCTCTTGGACAAATGCATCATTAAGAGTTTGTATATAGCGTTCTTTGCCATAACGTTTTGACGTAAAGGATTGGTTTGGATATTGTTTCCGTATACCGTCGTCAATTTGTCTGGCATATTGTGTATCATACATAACATATTCCACAGCAGGACATCTCATCCTATCAGACCATGTTCGCATGTTATCGCTGTAATTATCCATATTGCGTAGGGTTGAGTCAGCGTAGGCCATGCGTATCATCTCTGTCGCCGAT
>RGCF01000423.1 GCA_009919265.1 Bacteroidota bacterium
AATATCAAATCCAGTTCCAGACGCAAATTCAATTGCGCTCTTGTATTGTAATGGGTTCTCGCAGCCAGAGCCAACGTGAAATGAAACCCCTGTTATAGGAATATTTGAAAACTTTGCAATTTTCACTAATTCCTTTTCTGTTACACCAAATTTTGAAGAAAAGGGCATTTTACTATCCTTATCATTCACAGCAACCCGTATTAATGTAGTTCCTTTCCATTTACATTCTGACAATTTTTCACATTCTTCTAATGAATCAACGACGGTTGTAGAAATACCTATTTTTTCAAGAGCATAGATATCTTTTTTGGATTTCATGGGATGTGCATAGAGAATATTTGGCGAAGGTTCAGAATGAATGTTCTTTTTTACTTCAGTCACTTCTCGTAAGCTTGCACAATCAAAGTTGATTCCATGTTTAATAAGTGTTTGAAGAAGTAATGGTTCCGGATTACATTTTACAGCGTAATAGGGTATTACATTTGGAAGTGTCTTCTTCCAAAGAGATAATTGTGTTTCAATACGAGATGTACTAACTACAGCAACAGACCCAGAATTACTGGAAAAAGATGATATGATTCGCCGGAGATTTTTCAGCGTGATATCAATACTGGTAGTTCCGAAAAAAAATTTTTCCATAAATCTTTTGGGAGACTATATATATTTAGTGAATTTGGTTTAGGCTTTACAGGGAGTTATTCCAACCATCTTCAAGAAAGCTGTATTGACACCAAAGACATAATGGAGAAGTTCACCTGCAATGAACCATCCTATAATGGAATACAGAAGAGGAATATCAAAAAACCATTTTGTTAGAATGGCTACTACCAATGTAGCAATCATATCATTTAATGCTAGACCCATAAATCGTTGCGCATGAACTCCTTGTTCAGGAACTCCCAATATATTGGCGTAAGGACATGACATCTCTACTTAGTATGCGATGTCTCTTTATACATGTGAGACCATTCCGGCCTATACGAGGTCTCAAGCCACTGAATAGCTAGGTTGTGAAGTTCCTGATGTTTAGCATCTAGACTTTTAATAAATTCCTTCTCTTCCTTTGTCAAATTATGTGTCTTGGGAAGACTGGAGATATTCGGGGTTACTTTGTCCATACAGGCTAAATGGAATTCAGGCATTTCATTTTTTAGCGCTGGTTAAAGTAAGATGTCTAGCGGATCAAAAGACCCACGTATTTTGAAACTCAAGACAACAGATGAAATGATGGCTGTACTAGTTTCTAGAGGCAAGTCATTGTCTGAATTTAAGAAGGGAACCAAAATAACCGTTTGGAACAAAATGGAGAAGAATTACTCTTATATTTTACAAGAAGAACCTGGTACAAATATGGCATTCAAGCCATATGCTAGTCCAGGTGAAATGCTGGCTGGGGGTGTTTTTGAAGGAAAATACTTGAATGATTGTTTACTAGAATTTCCTGCAGAATGGTTTCTGAACGCAATTCAATTAGGGACACTATGTCCTGGAACTTCAGATGTATCTGTGAATTTATTTGGTGTTGACTCAAGAAAGCCTCTTTCTTATTGGGTTCAATCAGGATGGTTGCCTGGAGGCCATAAAAAAGGTCAACATCCTGAGCTGTCCGATAGGACAGTAAATCCAGATGAACGTGGTTGGTTCCAATGGTATTGTCGTTACTGGATGGGTCGTCGTATTCCTGAATTAGATAGAATACAAATTGCACGTTGGAAGGCCTTTGTCCGACACCAGGGTCAGATCAAGGCAAACTGTAAGCCTGGAGATTTGGAATGCCGGCCTAGACAGAGACAAGGGATTTTCCAGTGGGCACATAATCCTTTTATTTAGTAGATATGAGGAAGCCTAGAACAATAAAAAGAAGAGGTGGTAGTAAAAATTATATAAAATACATATATACACGTGACGAAAAGCGAGGGGAATGGGTTGATACCATATATCCATTTAGCAAAATCATCCTCTCTACATTGCCAAAAATCAACTGGTCTGATTTTAAGTACGATGGAAATTTTATATTAGAAGTAACTGATATATCAATGAATAATGGATCTACTAAATTCTCAATGAAGAAAGATGAAAATAGTACAATACAAGATGATAT
>RGCF01000424.1 GCA_009919265.1 Bacteroidota bacterium
ATTATTATTATTATCGCATTCTACATACTATAAACTACATACTATATTAGAATGGCCGGTATTTATGGCCCTACAGGTCCGACAGGAACAATCGGTCCAGCCGGTTGGACATTTCAAGAAGGTAGTCCCGGACCTACTGGTTCACCTGGTCTTCAAGGACCGACTGGTCCCCCCGGTAAAACAGACCGACAAGGAGACAGAGGACCCACTGGACAAGTCGGCCCCCGCGGCCCTACAGGCCCTACCGGACCGACTGGACCCACTGGAACAGTGGGATTTTCGCCAACCCCAGTCAATACATTTCGATATATGGTTGAGCCAGTTGACGGAGATGTAGTTCCGGCTCGAGGAAAATTACGGTTTTTAAGTGGAACACACGCTACATCGTCAGTGATACAAATGAATAGCATCACATTCGCACAAGACCCAATCACCGGAAACGATGTAAGCGATGTATCTGGCACGCAAATCTCTACATTTTTAGACACTATCAACGAGTATGCCTCGAGAGATAAATACGGATATCTTCGTATCCAAAGCGTCACGAATTTCAATAAGTTTATGATTTTTAAAATTGTAAATGAGGGTGTTGTTCAAGCCGGATTAGATGCCCCGACTAATGGCAAGCCATATTATCGTATCAGTCTTTTTCCAGTGTCGTCTCCTCAAACTACGAATTTTACAGAAACCGAACCGCACGTCATCATTAGTTTCAGTTTATCTGGGCCTACCGGCGCTACCGGCCCTACCGGCCCCACCGGCCCTACCGGCCCCACCGGCCCCACCGGGCCTCGAGGCGACCGATATAATACATTTACCGCTATAGCAGAGACAGACCCAATCACCGAAATAGTCACTTATGTTCCATCAGCAACGACAATCCCAGTCCCTTTCACGACTTCCAATGAGGTTACTCTAAATGTAGAGCCGTATTTTTCATACATCGCCGGAAACTCAGTCGTCGTAACCGACCGGAATGCACCACTCGAACGATATTTCGAAGCCGTCGTAAAACAATACACGTCCAATACGGGACAAATCGTTCTCTTTCGCACCCAAAACATACGAGGCAACTATTATGACCCATTCGGAAACCCTGTATCCACGATTTATAATGTAAATTTGGACGGTATTGATGGCCCTACCGGCACGACGGGTCCTACCGGCCCTACCGGCCCTACCGGCCCCACCGGACCACAAGGGCCTATGGCAGGTCTCATCAAAACAACATCTATTTTAGCAGGTCAAACAAGCTGGATGGTTCGAACCGGTGAATTGAATATCAATCAAACAAATAATTTGTATTTCGCAATGTTTCGCGGCAAACGAAGTAATGCAACAACCCTCACTAGCACTCGGTCGTTCAATGTGCCGTATAGTGCTTGTATCATCATCAATGACGATTACGCGATGAGTAATTACTACTATATGACAGAATCCAATACAGCGAATTCATCGAACCGAATGGACAATTCTGGAAGTCAGTTTATGATCATTCCTCCGCCAACCGACGTAAGTTCAATTCAAATGGTAATGACATTCCGTATTTATAATACACCGGAACAGAACGCACAAATTATTGAAGGCACGGGTGGCTACACGGCGGATGTTTCAACAAACTTATATACGCCGTTTTTACAGCGATGGTCGTGTTACATTGTGCGTAATACGCGAGGAATAAACGGTGGACCCAATGCGAATACTGTAGTAAGTATCGGTATTGTTGCTGCTCCGGCTGCTCCACCTGCAGCAGACTTATCGTTCAATGTTCTTGATAATTGGCTGGGCGAATCGAAATTGGATATTTATTCGATTGGAGCAGGACCGACGGGTTCGACTGGACAAGGAATTACGGGTCCGACCGGTGTTACGGGACCGATTGGTGCGCCTGGAACGGCGGCAAACACGGGGTCAACCGGTGCAATCGGCTCAACTGGCGAAGTCGGACCCACCGGTTCCACTGGGCCTATCGCTCCTACTGGTCCAACCGGACCCATCGGTATCATTGGACCCACCGGTTCTACTGGGCCTATCGCTCCCACCGGTCCCACTGGTCAAGTCGGCTCCATCGGTCCCGTCGGCCCCATCGGTTCTACTGGG
>RGCF01000425.1 GCA_009919265.1 Bacteroidota bacterium
AATCACCGCCATTTTCGGGGGTTGCCGCGAAAAGTTGGCCGAAGTCGCAGACAAATCCATCCAAACTGTATGTATCGACCCGCCGTATAATATCGGCAAAGATACATGGGACAGCATCGACGATTATATTCCGTGGCTCACCGGTATTATTCAGCAACTCGAAACCAAAATGAAAGACAACGGTTCGCTCTTCGTATTTCATAACGATATGGAGCAAATCGCCGAGCTGATGGTGTCGATAAAAAAGAATACCAAACTTCAGTTCAAACAAATGATTGTATGGAATAAGCGGTTCGACGCTTCAAGTAAGAAAGGGTTTCTCGATGGGTTCATCGTGAAAGATGTGCTACATAATTGGAATAAGATGGCCGAGTATATATTGTATTACACATTTGACAATACATGGAAGCTGGCCGATGCCAGAAAAAAACGCAATGTTTCGCAACTCACAATCTCAAGCGAAATCCTCAGTAAAACCGGTGGATTGACTGGGTGGTATAGCAATTTAGAAACGGGGAAAAATTTGCCAACCGAAGACACAATTAAACCGATAACGAAACATTTGGGATTGACTCTCGACGACATCGTTCCCAAATACCATAACCTAAAGAAAAATCATAGTGTTTGGAATTACGATATTGCCAAACGCTCGGATATTCATGTCACGCCCAAACCGGTTGATTTACTTGAAAATATTATACTTCATACGACGGATGAAAATGATACGGTGTTGGACTGTTTTGCCGGTTCAGGGACGATTGCTGCTGCTTGCTTGAATACATCGCGTAAATGTATTATGATTGAAAAAGACCCGGCGTATTATGACCATATTGTTACGAGTTATGGTGTCGAGTAGGTTGCCGTTGCATTGCGTTCGCTTACTTCAAACATCCGCGCAGCGTATCACGCCACCCTTCTTCCAGATAATTTTCTTCTCCGATAATGAGATTACCTCGTCTCGACATAAATAATACATTTAGTCCGCGAATTGTATATTCGGAGTCGCTTCGCGAGACAATGTGTCCGATTTGTATATCATTTTGAGAAATTTCAAAACGGCTGTCTCGAGTCGTATCTACGAAATCTCTCGGCGTGAATGTATACAACCGAACCGCGCATCGAGTAAATCCGCCCCCGTCGCCGCCGTCGCCGCCATCGCGTCTGTCCGTGAAGATTCGTCGGTTATACCCCCTGTAATATGTATCAAGAAACGGTTTGTGTGTATTTTGAAGGAACGCAATCATTTCTTTTTCCTGTTCCGAGAGATTTTCATTTGGCGTAATATATGTATCAATTCCTTCTATATTCAAGAGATACGACATAAAATCGACATATGCCGTCGCCATCATAAGCGGGGTCGAGCGTTCACATAGAGGTATCGCGCAGCCTTTTTTTGCGGCCGCTGCCCCCGCCGCTGCCCCCGCCGCTGCGATTGTTCTTTCATATTCCTTTATCAAACGCTCATTTGCCGACGACACCACGATAGGGAAACTACGGTCGTGGCGATTTTTATAGATAATTCCGTCGTTTCCGGGCGTAGTATAAATCGCCTGGTCGATTTTTGTTCCGAACCGCGCCGACGCTTCTGGGTCTTTTTTGAAGAGGGTATTGTGACACTTTGACATACATTTGCCACTATGTCCTTTCGGTAAAACACACAATTTATTTTCGATTTTTCCGGTAATTTCGGCGAGTGTATTTGTAATAAATGGCTCCATATATCTGAAAGCAGCGTCGATGGTCGCGCGATGTGTGGTCGTTCTGCCGGTTTCAATGAGCGGTTTCAGACAAATATACCGGCTATAATGATTGACGATATGCAGCGAAGCAGCGTATTCGGCGGCGTGTGCTTGTGCGCGAAGATATTCTGGTTGTTGGAAAAGGTCGAATTTCGGGAAAGACGCGACACGGACACCAGTCTCTTCATTCAAGGAAGACATTATCACACGACGAATAAGCGAACGAATATATGATGCCATAATATAAACAAAAACCTTTCAATTTAATTCGTAAATTCATAAATATACGAAAACGACTTTAAGTCATCTTCATATACTATATATTAAAAGATGCCACGCAAATCCGCGTCTACACCTACT
>RGCF01000426.1 GCA_009919265.1 Bacteroidota bacterium
CCGCGCGGGCGTCGGCAGTTGATACTGCGCTTGTATTTCATCGACCAGCGACGACGAACACGATGTTTATTCGTAATTGTATTTACCATTCAGTATATAATATCCGGTTATAATAACAATACAATGACAAATCTCAATGACATTCTTAAACAGTATCAGAATATACTATATTTCATAGGGCGAATATTCGCATTATTTATATTTGGCCCTTATTTGATATACATTGGTAATAAAATGAAAAACACGATATTAGTTTTACTCGGTGTTCTCCTAATAGTTTGGGATGGTGCTAAACTAGGTATCCAATTCTATTATAACGATTTTACATACTAATATTCGGCTTTGCTCGCCCCGCTTATAGTCCTTGCGTCAATCTCTCGATGTTCTCTACATCCGTCAAAAACCGCGGATACCTCGCATGAAAATCATGCATCCTTGCAAGGCAATCGGGATAATACCTGTCCAAGAGTTCCTCAGTTACATCCGCCCATCTCTCGACAACGATACAAGGAAACGCGGAATATAGCCGGTCAAAAACAGTATGCGTCCGGACGACAATCGGGATACAACCTAAATAAATACATTCGTAGAATCGGTGTGTATCCAGACCATACCCACGCGGGCATAACGCGTATTTGCTTTCAATCGTTTTATCATAGACGACTGCCGCCGGTATTTTCTCATAATAATACTCCTCGGTGTCTCGTTGTTGGCGTTGGTCAGGAGCAGGGTCGTCGTTGAGATTATATACAAATGCAGACGACGCGGCTGACGACGACGACGCAGCGCCCCCGCCCGCGAAGAGGTCATAGCACTCCTGCCGCGACGGATGTGTCCATAAACTAAAACAAAGCAAGCACTTGATTGGGCGTTCTTTGCCGACCAAGGTTGTTCGAGCAGCCGCCCCTTTTTCATACAAATACGAATGGTGAAACCGACGGTGCATCGCGACAATCGACCCGCAATCCCGTATTCCAATGGGCATAATACCCACTTTAGGATGGTCATATGTATTATTCTGGACGAATATTCGAATACTTACTGGAAGCAATCTCTCGACAAACTCCCAGGCAACCAGCGGTTCATCCATCAAATAAAAGATGACGTGAACATTCCGCGCCCGAAGAATAGCGACGAGGGTATGAACTGGGACATCGCTTTCTCTCGTTGAAATAAAAATCGAATCTCCATCGCGCAACTGTGCCGCGTATTCCGCGTGGTCGTGGATGCCAACATTTACGCGGTTGGTATAACACAGTGTGCTTTGAAGAGCAAACCCGATTTGCGATAATTTGAAGATGAGACCCCCGTTAGCCCATTCGATCTGTGGGAAGGTGCTAACTTCAAACTTAAAAATCGTATGATGTACTCAAAGCTAAACTCAACACAGTTTTGAATCTAAACAATGAAGAACGTGTTGAACAAAAGCAGACTGTGACAAAGGAAGAATCTAAAGTCAGCAAGACTGCTGAAACTTCTAAGTCTTGGAAAGATGACGAAGACGATGATGAAGCAATGAGTTATTTTGAAAAGCTAGCACAAGACTAAAAACGAAAGCCCCGAAAGGGGCTTTTTTATACCCTAGCTAAAAAGAATCCGTTAGTCAGATTTCTATCATTACTGTTCAGAATAGGATGATAATCTCTAACTTTATCATCGTTCATAATGATTGCTGTTGGTGATGATGTCGATGCATTCACAGAATTATCTATGTACAGAGGATTTGTTGATCCGCCAGCGGCAGAGCCACCTTGATTTGTAGTTCCAGTATAACCACCAGTCACTAAGAATTCACCGGATGCACCTGAAGTTCCTGATGACACTTGAGTGGATGGCTGTGAAGAAAAATAAGGAGTATATGTGGGACTGTCAACGTATGTTTGTGCTAAGCCACCAAATGAACCCACAGCATATTCTCCAGTATATCCGATAGAAGAAGACACTTCACCAACATAATTTGCAAAAGGTGCAACAAGGTCAGTAACAACTTGTTCGGTTTCTTTTGCCTTTTCCTGTTTTTCTATCTCTAGATTGATAAATGCTTTTAGTGCATTATCGAACTCATCGGCAAA
>RGCF01000427.1 GCA_009919265.1 Bacteroidota bacterium
TGATCCATCTGGTGCTGTTAGTGCTGATAGTATTTTCTTAATTCATGGTAGTCTAAAGAGTGCCAAGACTCTTAGTGGCATGATGAATGACTCTCATTATATGCAAGAGATTACTGATCAAGAAGAAAGAGATGGCGTCTTGGATCAAGAGGATATTGTGTATATTCCGATCTTACGATATGGTTCGGTAGAAGGTTTTCCTGCTATCAATCAAATTTGTGCTATGATTAAGGATGAAGCTTGCAAGAATCTTGTTAAAGACTTATATGGAGACACTAATATCTATGCTATTAAAGAAAGTTATGCTAATAAGCTTATCAAAGAAGGTTATAATCTAATCAGCTTTAATGACTTTATTAAGACTAAGCTACAAGAGATTTATGATAATAAGTTTAAGAATGTATCAGTCTATAATGGTCTTGTTGAGTATGCAAAGCAAGAATATAACAAGTCTGATTCTAGTGGTTCGTATTCTTATAACAGAAACACTATCGATAGACAATTTCTGTGGCATATGCTAAATATTTTTGGTCTGGATTATGATATTCATATTTCAGATTCCAAGATTGTTGATCTTATTGACAAGTGTATGATCATGGAATTTTTTGCTGATACCATTCATCGTTTCCAGTTTGATATTACCAAGTTTAAGTCATCTGATTATTTTGCTCATATGACAAAGATTCTTGCTAAGATCAGTATTACTGGAATTAACAGTAATGAAATTCGTGATGCTAATGTATCGTACAATGCTCTAAATAGATGGATTGAGAAATTTTATGATAATAGTACAAATAATACCGATATGAAAAAAGTGATTAAGCCAGATACTTCATTGAAGGGTAAACTTGTCAAAATCGAAGATTTGCGAAAGTCAATTAAAGATGCTCTTGACAACCAGCCGATGTTGAAGTATATTGTTTGTAGTCATGAGGTTGGAGGTAACTTAAGGGAACTCACCAGTGAAAATCCGCTGTCAGGTTTCAGAAATAGTTACTATCATGGTGCAAATAGTTGGAGCTATAGAATGAATGATACGGAGTCATTCAAGAAACTGGTAAGTAAAACAATCGTTTAAGTTTAATTTCACAGGAGAAAAGATAATGAGCGTTCCTTTTATGTGGGTTGATGGCAACTTGACTCTAATCCTTAATAATAAGGCTCATCAGGTTTTGCCAGATCATATTAACTATAAGCTGATTATGGAGAGGTTGTCAACCGCAACCGAAGATGAGTTGGTCGAACTTGTCGATATCCAAAAGGCTGTGGCAACTTTTAGTCAGGGTCTTGTTGAGATCAAGAATGGTAAGGTATTTTATGAGAATGAGGAAGTACATGGTGCAATCAGCAAGCGTATTCTGGAGTTTATGAGCAAGGGTCTGCCATTTGAGCCTCTTGTTAATTTTCTGAATAATCTGATGGAGAATCCAAGTATGCAGAGTCAGAAAGAACTATATGATTTCTTGGAGCATCAGTATCTTCCAATTACTGAGGACGGTCATTTTCTTGCCTACAAGGCTGTTCGTGGAGATTACATGGATAAGTATGCTGGCAAGTTTCGTAACCAAGTTGGTGATGTTTGCAAGATGACGCGAGCAAAGGTTGACGATGATCGTGGGCGTGGGTGTTCAAATGGACTTCATGCTGGCGCTCTTAATTATGTTGCTGGATATGGTAGTCTGGATGCTGGTGATAAGATTGTGATTGTAAAGATCAATCCCAAAGATGTTGTCAGCGTTCCGACAGATTGTAATTGTGAAAAGCTTCGCACTTGCGAATATACTGTAGTTGGTGAATATCAAGGCGAACTCCTTAAACCATTGTATAAGAGTGAGTTTAGTGAAGATGATTATCATGATGATGAGGATGACTACATCAATGATTATGACGAAAGCTATTGGGATCAGTTTGATGACTACGAGGATGAGGATGAAGATATTCGTGCTATGGCTGAAGATGAAGATGATGACTATGATCCAGATGTAGATTATTACAACTGAAAACTAATGGAGTAGTCTGGGACTAGAGAGATTCAGCGATGATCTCTTGGGGTTCGATTCCCCAACTCCC
>RGCF01000428.1 GCA_009919265.1 Bacteroidota bacterium
ATATACTGTATGGAATCTCATCCCTAATGCGCGCGGAGGAGCAAGCATTTCCACCACCCTCTTTGTCATGGCATATGGATTGTTGTACCACTCCTTTACGGAAGAACTAGACGCGTACAGCACCTTTGCTCCGATGCGTTCTGCGTGATCGAATATTCGCTGACTTCCGACAACGTTGTTATGCCAATACTCGTTAGGGATTTCCTTACTCTGCCTAACACCAGGCAATCCAGCAAGATGGATCACCACATCGCATTCTGGCAACTCGCAATTAGTAATATCGTTGCCAGACTTGATATCTAATCCTACGCACTCATATTTTTTGGAGAAGTGGTTAAAGACGTTGCGACCAATAAACCCTTCATGTCCAGTAATCAAAAACTTCATTCAGTACTCAGTGCCTCGTGGTATAGGTTTTGCATTAACGTATCCAATCTTTGTCTATCACTCTGCAGTTGCAAACCATCGATATATTTGGTCAGGATCGTCAGCGTATCTTCAGCCTCATTGATAATATCATCATCTGCTTCGAGGTCCATGTGGAAGTGATCTTCGACAACTTGAATATCGCTAACGCCAGCCTTCTCCAACTTATCAATCATAAGATCGAACCATGCAGTGTTGTTCTTATTCCTAACGATTAGCTTTATGACCGTTCCCTTGAACGAATCATAGTCGATGTTGACAACTTCTTCCATAGTCTTGTCTGTGTCGTCATACAAGATCTTATGGAACATAGTGAATGGATTGGGAATGAATTCCAACTCACCAGTGTCCGTATCGTAGATGTGAAATCCTTTGATATCGCCGTGATCGGACCACGTCATTTCATATGGTGTGCCTAGGTAATGGACATTACCATTTTGCGATCTGTGGTGGAAGTGCCCGGATAACACCATTGGCGGACGACGGAAGATACTAACATCTAAACCTTCATCGCATAGCGTTCCTCTGTACATTTCGAAGCCAGTGATCTCGAAATGTCCAACAACAGCATCGGCATTGGTGTTCATAATTGCGTCGATACATTCCTGTTCATTCTCAGGGCTGATCCACGGCACCAACAAAAACTTCTTGTCCTCAAATGATATCTCAGTAGGTGAGTTGATCACTTGGATGTTGTCATATCCACGCAACAATAAGTCTAGCGAATTGACAGCGTTTGTATTCTTGTAGTACGTGTCGTGATTGCCGACCAACGCATACGTAGTAAGTTCGTTCAGCGGATCGAGCAAATACTCACGACCATGCTTCAATGACTGGAAGTTGATGTATTTGCGACGATCGAACATATCACCAAGCTGAATAACGTTGGTGATATTATGCTCACGGAGGTATGGAAAGAAGACTTCATCATAGAACTTCTTGAAAAATTCGTGGAAGTTTAAACTATCATTGCGCGCACCTATATGCGTATCGCCTAGCAAACAAACTTTCATAATTACTCGTCTAAGTTATCAGTATCAATATCGGCTTCAGTCATATCGTCGACTTCGCGTACTTCATTTTCAGAAAGGACGTCTTCTTCAATGAACTTTTCTACGCCCTTTTTAGCACGTTTCTTTTTCTTCGAAAGCAGATTGTCTTCAAATGACTTGATGAAGTCAAACATATTATCATTATCGAGATCGATATGCGTTGGTGTAAATTCTTGTTCGCTGAATTCACCTTGCTCATACAATTCATTGAGTAGCATAGAGTTTTCTAACGTCTTATGCTTGATGTATGTCTGTTTCTTCTCTTTTAAGATTCTACGCAGGAACGCGTAGTAAATGATTTGTGTAAAGTATGCAAATGGGTTGGTAGACTTGAGAGATCGAAGTTGTCAATGTAGCATATACAATTCTCTATGCCATCAGAGATCATCTCTTCTCTGTATGAGTAATTTACAAAGTTAGGCTTCGTGGATAGCCTGTTTGCAATCATTAATATACATTCACCGACGTAATTAGGAATACGCGGTCTATCAGTGCCATTTGCTTTTGCGTCGAGTGATGCCTGTCTAAAATCGACCATCACTCGATATAATTCTTTATTGTCAACATAATGGGTAGCCATTATTTCTCCTAT
>RGCF01000429.1 GCA_009919265.1 Bacteroidota bacterium
GTTGTATTGAAAGCGGAATCTTTTAGAGTGGCCGGTGTAACACCACCTACGCTTGCAATAACTGTACGTGTTCCTCCTGGAAGACTTGCTGTACCTGTGAATCCTTTCATCATATTCATATACGTGGAAGTCTTTGGATCCAAAGTCGTTCCGTTTGAATCAATATAAGCTTCTGTATGTGAACCATATAATCCTAGACGCGCAAAAGAAAATGTTACTGAACCGGGATTTGTAATAACAATCCATCGATATGCCATCGGAAGTCCCCATTTTACTGAGATAGTATTAATGTGCGTAGCTACCTCTGAAGACGTATATGCAGATGATGTTCTGCATTCATTCTTTACTTCCATAAAGATAAGACGAGGGCTTAAGAATGATGGTTGCCAACGCTTACCATAAGAACTAGCAGAATGAACATTGGAACCTTGGCTTGTCCCTCCCCAATTATGTAGACTTCGACCAATCGTTCCTCCATTAAGAGATGCTGAATTATTTGCAGCAATCATTGGGTGCTTTGTATAATATGTTCTAACATTAGCTGTATAGTCATTTGTTTGTGTTATACCATATGTAAGTGCTGCAGAAGTATAACCACATGCTGGATATCCTGATCCTGGAGTAATGCTCGTAGTGATTGCAGTTGGGTAAGAACCGGAAGATTTTTTCCTGTCTGTAGTATTAATCATCTTTCCGTTGATGTAAACTTGTACAAAATTCTCAAGACCTGTATCCGTATTAAATGCATTAGAAGTTGCAACATTTGCTTGTGTGTTAACCACTATAGTCAAAATATATAGCCTCTCTCCACTAGAGTTTACGTAATTAGACCCATCATAATCTGCAGTACCATGCGTCGTGCAAGAGCGAAGAGCACCCATGAGCATATTGTGTACATCTTTTGTGAGTTAAGCGTGTCAATTATTCTTCCAATAGTAGGATCGGGAGCTGCGTAGTTAAAAAGCATTCTTGTACTTTTATGTGTAATTGCCTGTGGAAAACCTCTCATATTTGCCGACTTGTAATTTATACCGCTAGTTATTTCTTTAATAGATGTAACATTTCCATCGAATGCAAGAGGTATATCAATGTACCAGTATCCAGAAATGGACTTACGAAGTCTTGTATTCACAGGAATCCTATCTATTCCATACCATGTGCCACATAAAGGAGAAGTAAATGTAAGAGGATCAATACATGCTAATTGAAGAGAAGATGTTTCTGCTGGTGCAGATTGTCTAAATGCAATTCCATATACTGACCTGACAGTGGAAGGAAGGTAATCAATCTTTGTAATTTTGAGTCTTGTGCTAAGGTCGTATGTTCCTGTAATAGATGTCCATTGATCATATTGCACTTGAGTTGTTGGATTACTTCCTGAATAATGCTCAAAATCTAGCAATTGGTTATTTGTAAAAGTTTGTGCCGTTGTTTTTTGGTCTATATAGTGTTTTATTGCTCTGTCACAGTCCCATGTTGGTGATAAAAGATTAGCAGACCACTCCTGAAGTTTCTGCACTTTTGATTCCAACGCTGCTTGATATCTTGGTGTGTAATATGGGCTTATTGCTCCAACGTTTGAACCATATTTAGACTTCCATGGCATCAATACACCATCTTTGGCATATATAGGAGTTCCAGACGCAGAAGAAATGTTAAGTGGGGCGCAATCGGTTGTTGTTCCCTCTACAGAAACACCATTGTAGTGGTACCACAGATTATACGGTTCCCATGTCGTGTTGCACAAAACATCGAGCCTTATCTTTGCCTGTCCTTTAGTTATCATGTTACCAAAGCGGATAAATCCACAGTTTGCAATTGCAACGTTTGATGTGACTTCAAAATACCCACTTGCAGGAATCGCTTGGTGAGGAGCAGTAGCAATTTGTGCAGATGACCATGAACTACTAACTGAACCAGCTCCATTGGAATGATTAAAACTTGCTGAACCAAGAGCTAACATGTTTGTATTTAAACCTACACCAAGATCGAACGCACTTTTGTAAAGACCAATCCATCCTATTGTGATAGTCTCGTTAC
>RGCF01000430.1 GCA_009919265.1 Bacteroidota bacterium
CCTATATATCGGGTGTTTATTTTCTTATCCATTCGCTCGGGAGATTTAGATTACCATCAAACAGCCACTTTGATGGGTACACAACTGTACCAGAAGCAGTGTACGGCCCTAAGAATGCTCCCCAAGAACTAAATGTTGAGTTGGAAATAACTGCGCCACACTCACACTTGCTCATCATATATAATGTTTTCAGTTCATCCGCCTCTTCTACAAACTCCACGCGCTTTGTTGTAATCCACTGCTGATTTCTACACCATGCCATATCGTCTGAGAATATATATATAGTGGCCGCTGCTTCCAAGTTATTTATTTCTTCTAATGCACGCCCATAATAATCCATATTAAGAGCATATGCCCCCCCAGCCTCTTTCGTATAATCACCCCTTCTTACATGAATAAATACGGAAGATGCATTATCCATGGAAACATTTTGGTAACGCTCAGATAAATGAGCAACAACCTCTCTTTTTACTTGCGGTATAACAGCCTTTATACTAGGGAAGTCTTGAAACCAATGATATTTGATGAGTATGTTAGTATTCTGATCGGTTGGTATTTCTCGCCAAGGACCAGAAAAGTTATTTTGTATTCCAACTTCTCTTGATTCACTCATACGCGGATCTGTATACTCTATTGGCTTCGCATCATCGAATAAGAATCTATAGTCAGTTTTTGAATGAATATTACTATTTTCGTCTACAGGTAGTAAAAACAAGGGAGCATTATATTTCTCCTTTAATGTAAGTCCACCAGCATATATAAACAACTGATTTCCAAGCCCTCCTTGCATATTTACTATTATACTTTTTATAGGGGAACTACTGAATCCCTCTAGATGATATCGCAATAGGATGTAGTTTACAACTAACAATAGTATAACTACTACAAATATGTATATATATATGTTCCAAGCTTGTTTGCGCCCCATCCTACTTAATAGGGGTATATAATGCCTCCGCTACACGGATACCATTATGTATAGAAGCCTTCTTCCAACACTCTGTTCCAAGATATACCTTCACAAAGATGCCCCAGTCTATGCACTGCTTATGCTGCTCTACACATTTCACATCAGAGAAATCCAGTTTTGCTCCACACATTGGACAATATGGTGGCTGCTGTATGTCCTCGGACATCCGTAGTATATATCTAAACACACGAATAGAAATGCGGAAATACGTCTTCGAGTTAATGCTCGTTATCGCCCTTCTTTTGGCTGCCCTTTCCTATATGCAGAATCGTATACCCTTTAAAGAAAGATTTGGTATGTCTCCTGGAACAATGGATCAACTGCAGTCGACCCATGTGACAACGCAAGAAGATGTGAATTTTTATAGAAATGTGTATCCCAAGATGGTTCGGAGAGAGATCACGGACTTGACAGAAGAAGATCCAGGTGAACTTCGGCCGTGGGTGTTCCCCTGGTATTCTCGTAATCTTGTTCTGATGGGCTGAACGGGATGCTTTACCGCGATGTGCCGAAGTTAAGTACCCCCTTTATGGGGTACTTATATTGTTCCTACATGCCGGTACGCCCATGTTGAGGTAAATATATATCATCTCCGGATATTATACGGATTCTTTCTCAGGGCGGTGGTAGGTGGAGTGGCACAAAACGGAGTGGCACAAAACGGAGTGGCACAAAACGGAGTGGCATAAATTCATAATAGTATTTAGAATGAGCAACAAAGAAGAAAATACATGGTGGAATAGGCGTCCAGACCGAACGGTTTGGCCTGGTCTTAGATTAAATAAAAGTAAAGTTGCACCTCGCCCCCCAAGTACTCCTCATCCGTCAACGTTAAAAGTTGCACCCCCTCCGCCACTGCGTCTAAAGCCTATGCCTAAACAAGATCCATTTGGAAAATACTGGAAATCTAACAGTGGTACTCCGCCCCCTCCCCCATATTCAACACCTGTCATAAGGCAGCTTCCGAGTGAGGGATCGCCACCCGTTCCATCAGTATTTAGTAAATTAACAAATGCATTAGGAGATTCAGCTGCGGAACAG
>RGCF01000044.1 GCA_009919265.1 Bacteroidota bacterium
GGAACAAGTAGAATAACAGATACGATTTATCATACTCGTTTTCATCATGTACCGGAATTACAACGATTAGGCGCACACATTGAAATGGCAGAAAATTCAGCAATTGTGTTAGGTGGACATCCTTTAACTGGTGCAACGGTCATGTCATCAGATTTGAGAGCAAGTGCATCATTATTGATTTCTGCATTGATTGCCGAAGGTGAGAGTGAAGTATTGCGCGTCTATCATATTGATAGAGGCTATGAACAAATCGAAAAGAAATTCGGAAAACTTGGAGCCATGATTGAGCGTGTCAAGACCGAAGAGTTTTAATATCATCCTAGTCATTGTGCATTGTCTGCTTATAGTATTGATGATGCAAACCGATACACAAGCGGCAACAAAAAAAGCTCGCAAGCAGAAGACTGTACAGAAAGCAAAAAAAATATCAAGCAAAAAAAAATCAGAAAAACGCTCTGCACAGAAAACAAAACAGCAGAAGTCAAGTTCTCACTCCACATTGACTGCAATCAAAAAAGACATTGAAAAGGCGAAGAAGAAAGTTGGGGAATTGGAGGTTCAAGAAAAGAATGCTCTCAAGGGATTGGCAAAGGCAAAAAAACAACAACTCATGGTTAAAGAGCATGTTGGCAAACTCATGACCGAAGTACGAGATTTACAAGATACATTGGATGTCATTCGTGCAACCGAAGCGAATATTCAGCAAAAATTGAATACTGCCCGCATGGCTTATGCTAGAATTGCCAAGAAGTATCAGACATTGATGCAAAAACATGCGCCAAATACTGCAATGTCACCAGATTTATTTCTTGGTTCTATGCAATTCAATGATCAAGCAGGAATTAGTCGCTTGCCTTCTTATCTAAGGCAGATGCATACAAAACTTACTTTGCAAATGCGAGAGATGCAGTCTTTGCAAGGGGCATTAACTGTTCAACAAGAGCAAATTTCAATGCACACATCAAGGCAAGAGCGTTTGATTCGTGAATCTGAATATGAACAGCAGAATATTCGAACAATTTTGTCTGAGCAAAAAAAGAAGCTCGAATCATTGCGATTGAGTAAAGTTGAAATGCAAAAAGAGATTGAAAAAAAAGAACAAAGTGCCAAACGATTGGCCGGTATGATTTCTTCGATGGTTGTTCATGACAATGGAAAAAAAGAAGAACAAAAAGTTGTGAAAAAAGCGCAAGAAATACCTGAGAAAAAATCCGTATATCAGACAAGTAAATATGAATCTCCATCATTGAAAAAAACTACTGAATCAATTGCTAAAAAGGAATCCGTTTCAGAACCTCAAGAGCGTATTACGCAAGCACCTGCCAGAAATGACAATACCCGTGTTGAAACTGTCTCTGGTTCATTTTCAGGCGGATTCAGATGGCCTTCATCTGCGAAGAGAATTCTAAGAGGATTTGGTCAATACAAAAATTCAGTCACGAATACCGTGATGGACAATCCCGGATTGGATATTGCATGTCAATCTGGAAGTTCCGCAATGTGTGCCGCACCCGGTATTGTCTCATTAGTCCATTGGCTTCCAGGTTATAATTCCATGGTTATTGTTGATCATGGAAATTCATATAGAACAGTCTATGCAAATCTTGCTTCCATCACTGTGAAAAAGGGTCAGAGGGTTGATGCGGGTGGATTGATTGGCAGAACCACGCAATCTGTGGATGGGGAATTCCTGCATTTTGAAATTTGGAAGGGGAAACAACGGATGAATCCACTGGCTTTCCTGCGCTGAACAATCATTCAAAAGGTCATTAAGCCATGATGATTTTGTATCTTCGTGGGACTAATCGTCATGTGTATTTATGAAATTTCTTCAAACATTATCGCTCTGGCGTTCGCTTACCAAGTGGCAAATCAAAGTGCTTCTTGCAACCTTTGCATTTGCGATGATGGTGAGTGTCTTATTGTACACTCAGCAATTGGCAAATGAACTCATCCAGCGTGAAGAAAGGATTGTTGTATTCTATGCAGACATCTACAAACATTATTTGTCGGATGTCAATAAAAATGCAGATGACTTTTTGTTTTTACTCGATCGCATTGTCCCGTCCATTTCATTTCCTGTCATCTTTACTGATGCAGAAGGGAATCCGAATAGACCATTTTCGGAATATACACTCAATATTGACATAGATACATCGCTTGCTCCTGACAGAGTAAAAATCCAAGAACAGAAATTGGTGGAATTACTCAAAACAATGAGTGAGACATATCCTCCGATAGCTATCAAAGATGCTGATGGAATGATGCTTGGAAAAATCTACTATACAAATTCTGAGCTCATTCGCCAGATGCAATTGTTACCCTATATTGAAATCATCATTGTTTCTGCATTTGTTTTGATTGGGTATATCGCATTCAGCTATGTTCGAAGGACAGAAGAATCCAATGTATGGGTAGGAATGGCTAAAGAAGCTGCGCATCAATTGGGCACACCACTTTCAAGTTTGCTTGGTTGGTTGGAAATTCTTCGATTGAATAATGATAATCCATCTTCAGTGCAAGAAACGGCGAAAGAAATGGAGAATGATTTGCATCGATTGAATACCATTGCAAACCGTTTTTCCAAAATTGGATCTGAACCTGCAAAACATCGAGAAAATATATCCGAGATCGTTGAAAAAGTATGTGCGTACATGGAAAAGCGTGTTCCACATCTTGGTAAGAAGGTTATCATTGAACGAAATCTTGAAGATGATATACATGTTCTGGCAAATGGGGAATTGTTGGAATGGGTTATTGAGAATATTCTGAAAAATGGTGTAGAATCAATTGATGCTCAAAGCGGTTTGATTAGTGTCACTATGTCTAAGCATGTAAAAGGGAAAGTGATCATCACATTGAAAGATAATGGCAAAGGAATGCCGGGACAAATCAGAAGAAGAATATTTGAACCGGGCTTTACAACCAAAAAACGAGGATGGGGTCTTGGTCTTTCCTTGTCAAAACGTATCGTTGAACGCTATCATGAAGGAAAAATATATGTGAAGGATTCCATTGTAGGAAAGGGCACGACATTTGTAATCGAATTGCCGGTGATTGCATGATGCATTGGTGTTTGCTCATGCTATGCATGTCTGTGCAACTCATGGGTGGTGAATCCATTCTATTGAAATTTAACTCAGGTTCCCAAGAATTTACAGATTGGAAAGTTGAGAAGCGTAAGGGAAGCATAGCAGCATTGCAACCCATCATCGGTAACCATGATAGTAAACCTTATGTGCGTGATGAACTCATCAATGCATTGCTCCGAAAAAAAGGGGAACAAACTCTTGCCTCATCTCATCCATTGGAAAGAATTGCAGTATTGAATGTGCTGACTGACATCCCTATTCAAAAAGCGATTCGTTCCCTTGCCGCACTTGATTTCATCGAATATGCTGAAGTCATGCCTAGGCATACATTGATTCAAACTCCAAATGATCCACTATATGGATATCAATATCATCAACAGATGATTGGAGCTGATTCTGCATGGTCCATCATGGATGCACAAGGGAATGGAGATTCTGTTCTTGTGGGTATTGTTGATACCGGTGTTGATCCTCTACATGAAGATCTTTCCGGTGTGATGTTTGTGAATTCGGGTGAATCTGGCATTGATTCGATTGGTGCGAATAAATCGGCAAATGGAATTGATGATGATAATAATGGTTTTATTGATGATTGGCAAGGTTGGGATTTTGCGAGTTCGATAGATCCTGTAAAAGGAGACAATCGGGCTGTGCCCGGACATTTGCATGGAACACATGTTGCAGGCATTGCATGTGCAATCACAAATAATGCAAAAGGAATCGCAGGAATTGCTCGCAATCATCGCATTCTTCCAGTGAAAGTTGGATATGATGATTCCACTTCCGTCAATGTATCGGGAAGTTATGAAGGGATCTTATATGCGGCAATGATGGGTGCTGATATCATTAATTGTAGTTGGGGTTCTCCTACTTCATCTATGGCAGAACAAGAAATTGTGAATCAAGCTTTGCAATTTGGATGTGTGATTATTGGTGGGGCAGGGAATGATCAATCAGAGATTGCATTTTATCCCGCATCATATCGAGGTGTGATAAGTGTTGCAGCAGTTGGACCCGATACTGTAAAGGCGAATTATTCAAATGTTCATGGAACTGTTGACATCTCAGCGCCGGGTTCATTCATCTATTCAACAGTGCTGGGTAATGGATATGGATATTCCAGTGGCACATCGATGGCGGCACCAGTAGTGACAGGTGTAGCAGCAATGGTGTCATCAATGAAACCAAAGTATTCGAGTGAACAAATTACAGGATTATTGAAAGCGAGTGCTTTAAATATTTCGGGAATAAATCCAGATTATGCAAAAGGACTCGGTGCCGGTTTAATTCAAGCATCTCGTGCATTGTCGATGCAAGAACCCCGATATGTCGAAATTAAACAAGCAGAATTTTCCGAATTGAATTCAGATGGCTTATTCACTCCCGGAGAGCAAGTTGAACTTGCAATTGTGTTGCACAATCTACTTGGCGATGTTGATTCCTGTTCAATCATCATTCATTCGGAAGATTTTCAATATCCCGTGTCCATTTTGAATGATACACTTTCGCTTGGACTGCTAAAGGCTTCGACGATGTATGCAATTGCAGAAAAAGTCCAATGCATATTGCCGAAAACATCTCCATTCAATCATCGCATTGTATTGCGTTTGGAAATTCTATCCGGTACAGTGAATATTGGTGGAGGATTTGCCGAACTCATCATTAATCCTACCTATAGGAGTATGACTTCCAATGATATGCATATCAGTGTGACAAGTCAGGGACATATCGGATATAATGATTATCCAATCAATCTACAGGGTATAGGATTTTCCTTACCTCCGCACAATCAAAGTGTATTGTTTGAATCAGGATTTATTGTTGGAACTTCTGCAGAAAAACTTAGCAATGGAGTGCGCGATATTTCAGGAGATGAGCAAGAGCATTCATTTTTTATTCGTTCTTCAGTAGATGTAGTAGCGCCAGGTCAAAAGGCGGATGCAGAATCCTATGCACACTTCGCAGACTCTGTTCGTGTGATTGATGCAGGTATTTCTGTTAAACATCGCATCTTTCAATTTGATGAGGAAGGGATCGACTCGGCAATCTTCATTACATATGATATGCGAAATGAACGCGAAAGTAGAATTGACTCATTATTTGCGGGAATGTTTTTTGACTGGGATATCGGACCAAGTGGACAAAACAATATCTGTGTATTTGAAAAAGATGAAGGATATGCGCATTGTTTCAATTCGGTTGATACCAATCTTCCTCATATTGGATTGACATTATTGAGTAGCATGCCCGTTCAATTTCATGCTATCGATAATGATGGTCGCGGTACGGGATTCTCCATTTATGATGGATTTTCCCGCAATGAAAAATGGTATGCGATTTCAGGAGGTATTAGTAGAGAAACTACTCGTTCAACTGATGTCTCAATGGTGATGGGTGGTGGACCGATGGCCCTAGACATTGGTTCGGAGAAACAATTGGCTCTTGCAATCGTTGCAGGCACATCAAAAGCTTCTATCAGAACTGCAATATTGAAAGCAAGACAAGCTGCTCTCCAAAAGGGAATAGGCACTGGATTCAGATGGAATATCGTACCTGAGAAATCAAGATTGCTGGATATTGTTATTTCTCAAGATGAAATGATTCGTATAGATTTTGAATTGTCTGAACAAGATATGGTTGGCTTTTCCATTTATTCTATGCAGGGACAACAGCTACGCACAGTTGCGCCTCGCATCTATGATGCAGGACAATATGCCGGTACATTTATGTCTGTTGAGGGATTGCCTTCAGGTGTATATTTCTTGCGCATGCAAACTCGTGGGGCACAGGATGCGCTCCCATTCATCATCATTCGATAATCAAGGTATTGTAATGCGTTTTCTGATAAATCGATCATTCCCCAAGCGCACTTCTGCAACATAATCGCCGGAAGTCATTGGCCTACCCTTATCATCTCTTCCATTCCATGTTAATTGATATTTACCTGCATTTTGCGTCCCTTGAAACATGACTGCAATCTCTCTTGCTGCTGTTGAATATACGATCACTTTTATAGGCATTGTATATTCAACAACATAAGTGATGACTGGTGATACATCTTCTGCTAAACCAAGAAATGTTGCAATGTCATTGAGTCCTATACTAACACCACCTCGTGGAATATTTGGTCTGCCTGTCGGAATTTGTTGAGATCGAGCTATCATCTCATCTCTTTGTACAATGTCTTGTGGTCTTGGCTGATAATATTCTGCAGGCAATTCAAGATTTCTCAATGCAATTGCAAATGGATTTTCCTGTTCTTGTTCGCGCATCTTTGCGAAACCAAGTGAAATGATTTTCGCATGCATTTGTGCCAATGTACCAGGTGTGATTCCTAGACGGAGCATTCGATAATATGCTGAGTCTTGCTCAGGTGAAAAGGTATTGATTGAACCAGGAATAACAGATTCATTCACCTTCACAGTATCCTTGCTTATGGAATCACCGGTGATGGTTTGTATTGGTGTGAGTTTACGAGGTTTTTTGAGGATGGTATTGATCTTGCTTGAATCTTGTTGCGCGAATGCATTGGTTGTCAATGTTTCAACAAAAAACATTGCAATAAGTATGGAGCATATGGTGAGTATATTCCGCAAGAGCAATCTACAATAGTACATATTGAACATGAAAACAAAGGCCGACATGTGTCGGCCTTTGTTTAACTTCAAAATTATTTGGTCAGTTCCGACCTTTGTTTTTCGGATAACATATCGAGCAGTGTGATGGATGGTGCTTCTGGGAGTGGTCCACTTGGCTCATCTCTTTCTCTTGGTTCACGTTGACCGCGTGCTGGTTTTTGAGGAAGAGCATCCAACTCTTCTTGCGTATATGCAGGTGCAAGAATGAGCGACTCAGTTTCTCCATTTGAATCAATCACAGTAGCTTCGATTGAATCTCCAACTGCGAATGCATGTTTGCCGGGTACAGGTTTGACTCTTCCTTTTGGGACAAAACCATCAAAGTCGGCATTGACATCAACCAAATATCCTTTATCGTGAACTTGTTTCACGGTAACAGTTGCAAGTGTACCTGGTGCAAATGTCTCTGTGACTGTCTTCCAAGGATTTGATTGAAGATGTTTGATGCTTAATCCCACTCTTTTCTTTTCCTTAGAAGAATTAAGGATGGCAACTTCAATTGTCTGCCCTTCTTTCATGATATCTTGTGCATTAACATTTCTTTTACCCCAAGCAAGATCGCCATTGCGAAGAAGACCTTCAATACCAGGTTGCAATTCAATATATGTACCGAATTCAGTGAATCGTTTTACTGTTCCTTTAACAACTGCACCTGTGGGATATGTTGTTTCCACGGAATCCCATGGGGAAGCAACAAAATCTTTCGTGCTGAGTCCCATGCGTAATTTATCTTTATCTATAGACGTTACAGTTGCTTTGACAGCATCGCCTTTTTTAAATAATGATGCAGGTTCAGCAACGCGGAAAGAAGCCATGCGAGAAATATGAACCATTCCTTCAACACCTTGAACATCGATGAAAACGCCGAATGCAGTGATAGATGAAACTGTTCCTTCTACGATATCACCTTCTTTGACCTTATCAAAGAAATCTTGTGAAAGCAATTTCTTTCTGCTGGCAACAATGGTTACTCTGCCTTGTTCATCTTTTTGAATTTCAGAAATGTTGACTGTCAAAGTTTTGCCAACAGCATCATTCAATTCTTCAACTTGTGGAGTCTTTTTGAGTCCAAAATGTGAAGCTGGCATAAACAAGCGCATGCCATTATATTGTAAGCGCAAACCACCTTTGATTCTCTCAGCGACGACAGCTTCGATCGTGCCACCTTCACTGTGGATTTTTTCCAGAGTGGCAAGCATTTCTTCTTCGAGTTTTTTGCGTTTTTCTTTTTCTTCTTTACGTTTTTCTGCGGCTGATGTTTCTTGCTCAATCACGACTGATTTTTGTGATTCTGTTGCAGGGGCATCTTGTTGTTCAGGGGAAGGCGTTGCCGATGTTTCAGGCACTTGCTCCGACTGAGTTGAATCTACAGGAATTTCTGTTGCTTGTTCTGTGGGAACAGCTGGCATATGTTCCTGATTGTTGAGCTCTTGTTCGGACATAATTTGTACGCTAGACTAAATGATGAAATGAATATTGAGAATGTTCAATATTCGAGCAATTGTAATGTTCGCAAAGATACGAAATAGAATATACAGGACAAGCATGCAAAGATTGCAGTAACAACTTGAATTGTTTGACTTTTCAAAAGGGGAGTCTAGTTCAAGAATCAATAATTTGAAGTTTGGCATATTTAAGCAATAATTGTTTTCTGCCAATTTCTTGAAACATGACTGTTGCTTGTCTTTTCTCGCCTTCTCCAGAGATTGATTGAATTGTACCTATGCCGAACTTCTCATGGGATACCTTCATTCCGGGGGAAAGGGGAATATGATCAGGTTCAAGTTGTGAGAATGTCTCATCAGCAGTTGATAAATCATCAAAGAACGGTGAAGGTTTTGATACTTTGGGTTTTGGTGCTTGAACTCTTGATGTATCTGCGAATCGTTGTGTCGAAGAAAGAGGTGAATTCACATACTCCAGTGTATGAGGCGCAATTTCTTTGAGAAACATGGATGGAGCAGAGTAGGTTAATTCTCCGAAACGGTATCGTCTTTGTGCATAAGTGAGATAGAGTCTTTGTTCTGCTCTTGTAATACCAACATACAGTAATCTTCTTTCTTCCTCTTGTTCATCGGGATCATGTTCTGATCTACCCATTGGGAATAAACCTTGTTCCATACCCGCAATAAAGACAATTGGGAATTCAAGTCCTTTTGCAGCATGCATGGTCATCATCGCAATTCGCTCTTGTCCCATATCGCTTTCATCAACATCGGACATCAATGCAACGATTTGTAGATACTCCTCTAGGGACAATTCAGAATTTTTTTCAACTTCTTCTGCAATATTTGAAATGAGTCGTTGAATATTATTCCAACGATCTTGAGACTCTTCGGTGTCTTCATCTTTATACATGCGAAGCAGTCCTGTTGCCTCTATATATGTTTCAGCAAGTTCATAAGGATTCATCGTGGACTTCAATTCTTTGAATCGATGAATCATTGAGGTGAAATCCAGTGAAGATTGGATAGCTCGTTTTTGTAAATCCGGTAAAGTGGCTGCTTGTTCAAACGCTTTGAAAAGAGAAGTTGACTGATTATTGGCGAATTCATTCAGTTTTCGAAGTGTGGTTGGACCAATGCCTCGTGCCGGTTCATTGATGATGCGTAGTAAACTTTCAGAATCATCTGGATTACATAGCAGTCTGAGATATGCCAATGTATCTTTGACTTCTTTTCTTTTATAAAATGAAACCCCGCCTATGATTGTATATCCAATTCGTCCGGATCGCAAGGCATCTTCGAGTGACATTGATTGAGCATTTGTTCGATAGAGAATTGCGATATCCTTTGATGAAACTCCATTAGTATAAAGTTCATGTTGAATCATGTTTTTTATTTGATTGGCTTCTTCTCTGTCATCCCGGGTTTCAATCACTTTGATCAGATCACCCTCGGGATTTTCAGTCCACAAGGTTTTTTTCAATTGTTTTGTATTGCGAGCAATAACGGAATCTGCAGCCGCTAATATCAATTGTGTTGAGCGATAATTCTGTTCGAGTTTGACAGTCACAGCTTCTGGATAATCTTTCTGAAAATCAAGAATATTGCGAATATCAGCACCGCGCCATCGATAGATACTTTGAGCATCATCACCTACTACGCAGAGATTGCGATGTCCTCCAGCAAATAAGTTAACGGCAATATATTGTGCTCGATTCGTATCCTGATACTCATCAACCATGACATGTGAAAAGCGTTGTTGATATTGAGTTTTGATCTCAGGAGACAATGTCAATAATCGAATGATATTGAGCAGAATATCATCAAAATCCATTGCATTGCTAATGCGTAGTTTCTTTTCATATTCCTTAAATATCAAGCCTGTTTGTTTCTCATGAATATTTTGCGCTGATGCTTGATACTCTTGCCAAGAGATCATCATATTTTTCGCTTGAGAAATTTTTGCTCTTATGCTTTGAGGAGTAAATTCTTGAGCGGATATACCGGAATCTTTCATGAGTTGTTTGATGATACTGAGTGTATCATCGGTGTCATAGATCGTGAATGATGAAGTATAACCGATTTTCTCGGCTTCGATTCTCAAAATGCGAGCAAAAATGGAATGAAATGTACCCGCCCAGATATATCTTGCTTTTGTTTCTCCCACTAGTTGAGCAATTCGCGATTTCATTTCTTCGGCAGCTTTATTAGTAAATGTCAAAGCAAGAATTGAAGAGGGTTGAATGCCTTGGGATAGCATATATGCGATACGGTAGGTCAATGTCTTTGTTTTGCCACTACCTGCGCCGGCTATGATCAAGACTGGACCATTGATTTGTTTTGCTGCTTGTTGTTGAGCAGGATTTAACTCATCAAGGAAAGTATTTGATAAATGTTCTTCGGATTGAGGTACTAATTTCATTTGATATGCGAGTAGTGTATAATCATCAAAAAAATCCCCTTGATATAATTTACGGAATTGATATTGAGTGTAATAAAAAAGGCGATCAATGAGATCGCCTTTGGTGTAATTTCTGTGAGTTAGAATTCAACATTGATTCCGATAGAAGGTATGATGCCTGCTCCAGCGAAATTCACCACGCCTTTTCTCAAGCGCTGATCAAATCTGTAATTATTGGCATTCTTTCTATTATAGAGATTTTGAATATCGATATATGTGATGAGCAAGAACCCTTCAAAATTCCAGCGTCTGTCAAGTCTGAAATCCATTGAATGGAAATCAGGCAATCTTGTTCCGGCATTATATTCTGCAAAATTCAATTGACCATATTGAATGGAATTTGAATCTTCGATGAATGGTGTGGTAGGTGCACCTGTTGAGTATCTAAATTTTGCACTAATTTCCCAATTTTCATTGAATCGATATCCGGCTGCAATATTGAAAATGAGTCTTGTGTCGAATGCACCAGCTCTTTCAATGCCATCTAGTCCTGCAAATCGTGATTCATTCAATGTCAAGCTCATCAAGCCATAGAGAGGAATATCCCCCATCTTTTTTTGAATGAATGCTTCGATACCACGTGCAAAGCCTTTGGAAGAACTTATAAGAGGTTCAAGTCCAAAGGGGATATCATTTTGCACATCATCAAAACCCGCGGGAGCGAGTACAGCTTGGGGTCTGAATGCTCGTGCGGCATAATTGCCATACCATTTATAATACCCTTCAATTTGAAACTTAAGATCAGCAGCCAATTGTAATTCATACCCAAGTACAATTTGATCTGCTTGTATAGCTTTTAATTGTTGTTGATTTGAAGGATCCCCCAAGAGCCAAATGAATGATGGAGATTGATAATATCTACCTATACTCATATTGATGGTTGATAGTGGACTAGCTACATAGGACAATGTCATTCGTGGTGACAAATATGTTGTTTCATTAAGGAAATCATAATAATCTAGGCGCATACCGACTGTAGCTTTCCATGCATCGGAGTTTAGTATGAGCGTTGCATGAGTTGCATTTCTAAAAGCAGTAAAACTAGAATCAACGGATAAACCTTTGGGTTTTCCTTCGAGATCTCTTCTGAATCGTGGATCCAAGAATAATTCATAGTCTAACTTAGAAGCATATTTCAAAATATTTCCAACGATGATTTCGGTACTTGGGGAAAGTTGTAGGAATAGGTCGGTTCGCAAACTATTCTCACCTTCTTTTGAAGAATTGTTGAATAATGTAGCTAGGGTTGAATCTCTTTGTGTTGTATTGAATGCAGAATATGTTCTGCCAAGAGTAATCAGTGCATACCCATTTAGATCTGAGCCGGTAATCAAATGTTTCCATGTCAAACCGGAAAAATATTGATCTTGTGTTGGAGCATTAATTCGTGAGTTCGAATATTTATCATCTTCATCTGTATTATTGAATGTTACTTTATCGAGTGCTCCGATAGTCAGAAAGGAAATCGAATTTTTGTCATCCAAACGATATGATACTTTGGTTTGAAAATCCCAATAATCAGGAATGAAACTAAAGCCTAGTGCTTTAAATAAAATATCTAAGTAGGATCTGCGGGCGCTGACAAAATATGAACCTTTGTCTGAGATTGGACCTTCAGCGATGATTCCAAAACCTGTTGCAGAAAAGTTTACTTCACCTCCGAATCGTTCTTCATTTCCTTCACGCAAAGAAATATTTGTAAGAGAAGAAACGCGATCACCAAATCGAGAAGAAAATCCACCCGCGCTAAAACTCACTTCACGAACAAAATCAATGTTGATGAGTGAAAGAGGTCCGCCCGTTGAACCTTGCGAACCAAAATGATTGATATTTGGAATCTCAATATTATCAACCACGAATAAGTTTTCAAATGGAGCGCCACCGCGAACGATGAGATCATTTCTTCCTGCGCTTGTTACATTCACGCCTGGGAGTAATGCAACTGCTCTGATAACATCTTCTTGAACACCAGGTGCTCTACGAACATCTTCTGAATTGAGTAATTGTGTACTTGTAATTGTTTCAGGACTTCTTTGAAAATAACTTGCTTCAACTTCAGTTGCTTCCAATCGTACTGCAGTTTCAGTGAGTAGTGCAGTAATAGTTGCTGGTTTTCCTGAACTAATTGCGATATCAGACAATGTTCTTGATTCAAATCCAATTGCAGAAACTTTTATACTTATGATACCGACGGGGATAGATCGCAATGTAAATTTTCCTTGTGCATTACTTCTAATTCCGATTTTGGTACCGTTGACAACAATAGTTGCTCCACCAATTGGTGATTGAGTTGTGCCATTTATAATTGTTCCGGTGAGAATACCCGTAACGATTTCAGGGTTTTGTGCATTGATTGAAAATGTAGTAATGAGAGAGATGCAAAAGAGAAGGAAATGAGCTTTGATAGGTTGCATGACGAGTTTATAGTTGTTAAAGATGATATGTAAACACATTCATTTCAATGATGAGTTCCTTTTTCCACTTCGTCATGAATTTTGAGAAGTTTTCCACAGAAGTATCATTGCATGATTTTCAAGATACACTTTGCATGTATTTTTGTCATGCAATTGAATTGGTATTCATCTCATTTGCAATGCAGCATACAACTTCTTGAGCAATGCCCCATCAACACAAAGTACACGTTGCCATTTTTGCTTCCGGATCAGGGAGCAATGCAAAGGCCTTGATAGAGTTTTCAAGAAAAAATGAAGCTGCTTATGAAGTCATTGTTATTGTTTCCAACAAGGAATTGGCGGGAGTAAGAACAGTTTCAGAGCAATATGGTATACCATTCGAATATGTTGCCGATTCGGGAAATGGCCCTGCGATGATATCACTGTTACAAAAATATGGTGTAGATATCATTGCTTTAGGGGGGTATATGAGATTACTCCCTCCCGAGCTAGTCAAGGCATATTCAAGCAAGATCATCAATATACATCCATCATTATTACCAAATTATGGCGGTAAAGGGATGTATGGCATGAATGTCCACATGGCTGTTTACAAAGATAAATTGCCATTTACTGGTATAACAATACATTTTGTTGATGAAGAATATGACAGAGGTTTATCGCTTGTTCAAGCAAAGGTAGACATTGCTGACTGTACCAGTCCTGAAGCCATTTCAGCGAAGGTCAAGACCATTGAACACCTGATTTACCCCATGGTGTTACATGAAATGTGTAAAAGAATTTATTCACAGACATAAATTTTCTTTTGGTGAATTCAATCTTTCTTGTCAATTTACGCCCGATTATGCATTAAAATCGCATAATCCGTATAGGTTTTAACAGCACTTGTAATGAAAAAATCATATCTAAATAGTTGTAATTATGTATCACTTTTGCATAGGGTTCTTCATATGAAGAAACGAGTTCTCATTGCACTGTTGGCATTCTTCGCGGCGAGCATGGCCGTTTATGCCGGCGGTAAGGAAGATGGGACCCTGAGAAAAAGCCGTTTTCCGGCTACATTTCCTCAGCCGTTCACTAATTTTCCGGCACTCAACAATGCAAATAACAGCCGCCCAAATAATTCGGCGCATGCTGTTTCCACCGGTTATTATGTAGTCGATTCAGACGATGATGCCGGTGATTTTTGGCGTCCAAATTTGGATCGTGCTTTCTTAAATAGATTGAACGATACCGAACCTTCCGAGCTCATCAAGTGGAAGCAGATCACTACTGGTCCTAACCAATCTTATGATGCTACTGAAGGCCGTCCACAATTCCGTAATCCGGGATCATCAAACAATTCTGATTCAACCGACAATGCATTTGCTGGTCCGATCAGAATCGGTTTCCCGTTCTTTTTGAACGGTGTTCGTTATGACAGTTTCTATGTCTCTACGAACGGGTTGATTTCATTGGCTAATTCACGCTATGAATACAACTCAAACAATCAAAGAACTGGATACAATCTGTATCGTGATGATGTTATTGCAAGGCCAGCTTCCGGAAGTCCTGCCACAGATCCTGTAGCAGATGATTATGGTTTCTCACTTGCAACTGGTAACAACCTCACAGGTTCACCTACTGCAGGTATCAGAAATACAGGTGCAGCAAATATTGCAGGTCTAGCCGGTGATATTGCTAATGCTCCTATCATAGCACCTGCATATGGAAACCTTCAGTTGACACAAAATCCAGACTTACCAGAAGAAAATCGTGGAATGGTTTGGTATAAGCGTGCTGACAATCCAGATGGTACACGTCGTTTGATCATTTATTTCCAGAATGTTGCTCCTATTGGTGCATGGGCATCTGGTGTTGGTGGTCCGGTGACATTTAATAAGGATGATCAGAGAATTCTTGCAAACTTCCAAGTAACACTTGATCAAGCAGACTCATCAGTATATTTCTACTATGAGCGTTTGGAAGGTGCTGTTGTTGTGAATGGTGTATCTGTTTCAGCAGCCGCATTTTTCCGCATGAACACAACAATTGGTGTTAATGGTACAGCAAGAAACTACAATTACAAATTCCCGAATTGCCAGTCAAACCTTACACAGACTGAATTCCAGAATGCACCTCGTCAATACACACAGTATTTGTCGAGAGGTAATTATCCAGGATCTGATGTATCAAGTCAATTGCTTGGTCCAACAGGTCATGGTTCAAATACTCCTGCAAATGGTTTGGCAATTCGTTTCAAGCAATGGCGCAATGTTATCCGCGTTGTTCCTGAGCAGATTCGTTATTTCGGACGTGAATTGATTTCAACAGCAAATCTTGATCAATACACTCGTGAAATCGTTACTCCAGAACCAGAATTGTTTGCTGGACACCCACAACTTGGTGCGATTCGTCCATCAGCTGTGTTCCAAAACATGACAAATGACATTCAAGGTCCTGGTGTAAGTTTGCCAGCTCGTCCATCCGGTATTAACTATACCAATCAGGATGTGAACTTCCGTGTTCGTATGCGTATCATCAATCAAGCATCTGGACAAACAGCATATTCTCGTTCAGTACCAATCGGTATTGGATGTTTAACAGGTAACTGTCCTCCAGATATTGACGCTTCCGTACAATTCGGTTGGTTGTCAGGTGGAACTGCAACTGGTAGCTTCTTAGCTGCTGGTGGACAAGGTACAGGTATTCCTCCATTCCCAGGAACTGGTGCATGCCCCTTGAATGGTATTCCACCTTATGGTATTGTTCGCGTTCAATTCCCTCCATTTGAACCAAATGAACTTCTTGACTTCCAAATTGGTCGCTTGAAAATGTTTGTGTTCTCTGAAGGTGTTGACTCAATCTATCGCACACTTGGTGATCAGTGGCCATTTGATGATACAGTTTCCAGAAACTTGTATGTCATGCGTCGCCTTTCATTCTTGAACAGCGATGGTTTTAGTGATGATGCGAATGAATATTATGTGATTAGTGGTACACCAATGCCTTCAGTATTGAAGTGGGTGAACTATGAAGCAGAGATTTCAAATGGTGATGAAGAAACATATAATCCTCCACCACCAAGATGGGCAGCTGGAGATGTTCCAGGTTCACTCGTTACAGCGAAGAATCGTTCAACATTCAAAACAGCTTCACCTGTCATTAAATTGAATCGCGTTACACTCGATGGAAATGATCCGAGTCCAAGCCCAGGTGGTGATCAGATTCGTTCATTCCCAATTGACATTCGTAATCTGCCAAATCGCAAAACTCAAGGTTCAATCCTAACAATTTCATATCAGCGTACAGGTAATAAAGGTGACTTTGGTCGTGGTTGGGCAGATGCTACAATCGTTGGTCCAGAACCACGCGTTATCTATAATGGTGTTGCAACAAGTCTTGCAGCTCCTGGAACACCTGATGAATTGAGACTCGAATATGCTCGTCCATCTACAAATGGTATTGAGAATATTGCACGTCAGTTCAACAATGCTACTTCTGACATTGTATGGAATGTTCACAAGCGTCGTGTAGGTGCAGCTGTAACAGACAACTATGTTTATACTGTGTTTGGTGCAGGTGGAACTCGTCTAGGTTATCTACCAGATGATAAAGATTCTGCATTGACACTTGCTCAAGGTTTGCGTTCAGATATTTATGATGATGGTAAAGATGTTGAATTCAATAAGATATTCTTCAGAATTCCTGACTCAGTTATCTTCTCGCCAAATGAAGCAGCAAAAGATTTCCGTTTCAGACTTTCTGTGAGTGCACGTCGCCATACAGCGCCACCGCAACCACAGGATGATGATGACGATTTCTATGTTGACAATGTTAAATTGATTTACACAAACGAATCTCCAGATATCGAGATGTCACTTGTGCAAGTATTGTGGCCTTATGAAACAACACCTGCATCACAGATGACTCAGTTACCAATTCGTTTCAAAATCACAAACAATACAGGTAAGCAATCTCCTTCTGTTAGTATCAATGTGAAGGTTCTTCAAGAATCTGATGATATTCGCAAAGCAGATGCATACTATTGCCGCAGTACAATCATCCCATTTGTAAAACCGGGACAAATTGTACAGTCAACAGTTCCTGCATGGAATGCACGTCGTTGCCCTCCAGGCCGCTATCGCATTGTTGCTAGCTGCTTTGTACAAGGTGGCGATGTTGACAATTCAAATGATACAACCTATAGCTACTATACACTTCGTTATGGACCTGTATTCGCTTATGATCCTCCAACCGCAAGAAATGATGTGCCGGACTTTACACAGGGCGCAACAGGTAATCGTGTTGATGGACGTGGTTTGAACACTGAAGCTTATTCAAGTGGTTTGTGGCCAAACTTCAGTACACAAGGTACTTTTGGTGCTGACTTTACATCATCTGATGGACGTTTGGCATTTGGTCCTGAAGCAGGTTCTGCATCAGGTCAATTTGCGATGCGTTTCCAATTGCTTACACAAGATACTGTAAAAGGTTTCCAAGCTTGGATGGCTGAAGTTAACCAGAGTCCAGACCCAATTTCATTTGCATTGTATAAAGGATCTGATGCTCCTCAAGCACAACCAATTGCAGGCTCAAAAATTGGCAAGCAACGTGGTTATGATGATATCCGTAAAGACTTGTTCTATGGTCAATACACAACATATCTTTTTGATAAGCCTGTTGTATTGCCTCCTGGTGAATACTGGGCATCTGTTGCTCAGCTTGGTCTTGACGGTGTATCACTTGGTGCATCAAGAGCTCGCGTTGGTCAGGTAATCACACATTATAATATTAATCCTCCAGGTCCTGGAGTGAGTGGTGTTCACTTGAATATCGATAAGAGCTTCCGTCAGTTGAATGCAGCTAATCAGTTGATCAACAAGAATGTGTTTGCATATGAAAGAACAGCATTCTCAGGAACATGGGTTCAAGCAACTCCGTTGTCAAACCCAATGTTTGGTCACTTGTCACATGATGGTAATGCTTCTATTCAAGGTTTCCCAACTGCATCTCGCGGTACATGGTTGCCATTGCTTAGACCATTCCTTGGTGATAAGTCATATGCAACAGAACCAACACCGGATGATAATTGCGTTGTCCCAGTTGAGTTAACATATTTTGATGGTAACAAGCGCAATAGTTCAGTTGATCTCTTCTGGCAAACAGCTTCTGAAGAGAATAATGCAGGCTTCCATGTAGAGCGTCGTGTCGTTCGTGGCGATGTTCCTTCAAGCTGGGAATCAATCCAGTTTGTACGTGGTGCAGGTAATTCAACTGTTATTCGTGATTATGCTTATACAGATGAAAAGGTACAACCCGGTATTTCATATCAGTATCGTTTGAGCCAAATGGATCTAACCGGTACTGAATCATGTAAAGCTATTTCTGATGTTCTTGAGTTTACAATGGATGAAACAGCTCCATTGGCTCTCGAGCAGAATGTGCCAAACCCATTCTCAACAAGTACAAGCATCAGCTTCTTCGTTCGCGATAGAGGTGTTGCAAAGCTTGAAATTGTTGATATGTTTGGTCGTACAGTACGCACACTCTTCGAAGGTACTGCCAATTCTGGTAAGACCACTGTTGAGTGGGATGGTACAGACAATAGCGGTGCAAATGTTGCTACCGGAACATATATCTATCGTTTGACTAGCGGTAATAATACCGAAGTAGCAAAGATGACGATTACTCGTTAATCTCATCTGTTGATGGTATACGATGCCCTCTGTGCAAATTGTGCAGAGGGCATTGTTTTATTCAATACATAATGTGTTCAATGAGCGATACAATATTTCATAAAATTATAGCAAGAGAGATTCCTGCAACGATTGAATTTGAAAATGACACATTGATTGTCATTAGAGATATCAATCCGCAGGCACCATTTCATTGTCTGATCATTCCCAAAAAAACAATACGCTCCATTCAGCAACTAGAACCTGAAGATTCCCATATTCTTATGGAAATGATTTCTACTGCTCAGAAATTGGCTAAAGACAATGGCTTTGATTCAAAAGGATATAGACTTATCATGAATTGCGAAGAGTGGGGAGGTCAAACTGTATTTCAATTGCATATGCATATGCTCTCAGGTACACACTTAAGCGGAGGTTTCGCATGAAACAGGTTGCAGATATAAGTGCGATTGCAAAAGCATCATTTATGCATGATTTGCAGGAAATGCATTTGGTTTCAGAGAGAATTGATTGGGAAGTGATTGCTCAATCAGCTCAAGTGATTGCTTCGGCTGAGCAGGTTATTTGTATTGGCGTCGGTAAATCTGCATTAATGGCAAAGCGTTGTGCTGCAACACTCACGAGTATTGGTAAAAAGTCAGTATTTCTCCACCCAACCGAAGCATTGCATGGAGATATTGGTATACTTTCACCTAATGATGTAGTGCTTGTCTTTTCAAATAGTGGTAATACAGAAGAAATTGTCTCTATCATGCCATATGTTAAAACACATAGCAAAGTGATCATTGGCATACTTGGGAATAGAGTATCAGCGATTTCAAAATATTGTGAGCATATAATTGATGCATCAATTGAAAAAGAATCTTGTCCTTTGAATACAATTCCAAGTTCTAGTCTCCTCATTACAACTGCAATTACCAATGCTCTCATTGCTTCAGTGACAGTCAATTTGAATATTTCAACAGAGATATTTGCTACATATCATCCCGCAGGGCAATTGGGAAGAAATCTTCTTCTTACGGTGGATTCAGCAATGATTTCAGGCAAAGAGGCATTGCCATTTGTACAACCTGGCATGAATGTAAGAGAACTAATCATCATCATGAGTTCAAAGGGCCTAGGTTGCGCCATTGTTAGTGAAGATAATAACCTTATCCTAGGATTTATTACTGATGGAGATGTGCGTAGATGTCTTCAAAACAATGATGATCTTTCTACCGTACAAGCTCAACATATCATGACTCAAAATCCTGTGACTGTTCATTCCACAGCTTTGCTTGGTGATGCATTGTCACTCATGGAAGATCGTGAACATAAAATTGGTGTATTGCCAGTCAGCAATGATCAGGGGGAATGCATAGGAATAATTCGCCTGCATGATATTGCAGGGCATATACGGTGATTATCTACGAGGATTGCCGATAGGCATTGGCTTGGGGCTTTCTACCTTCTTTGCATCAGACTTTTTCTTGTCGGTTGACTTTTTCTCAGTTGATGACTTTGTTGTTTTCTTCGTTTCTTTACCCTTCGTAGAAGACTTCTTCTTGTCAGAAGTCTTGCTTTTCTCTGTAGTCTTTTTCTTGGTGGTTGTAGATTTTGACTTATCAGTTGTAGACTTCTTCGTTGTTGTGGACTTGGTCTCTGTTTTCTTCTTTGTTTGAGTTCCTGATTCGGTTTTCTTTTTAGGGGTCGTAGAAGCAGTTTCCTTCGATTTAGTCGTTGTAGATTTCTTGGTCGCAGTAGAGGATGTTTTGCTGCTCTCAGAAGTCTTTTTCGTCGCTGATTTTTCGCTCGTACTTTTAGTTTTTGTTTCAGACTTTGCAGTCTTGTTCTGTGATTTCTCAGTTGACTCAGTTTGTTCTTTATACGGCATAGACGAGTTTGTCACATCACTTGCAGTGATCTTCATTTCACGAATGATTGTACCTTCTTTTCCAATATTAGGTATAACTTGTCCATTCCTTTTGAATGTAGCACCTCCACTATTGGATATAGAAAGAGTGAAATATTCTACTGCTGCCCAGCGACCTGTTTGACCGGATTCCAACACAACTTCTTCGCTATTCTTTCCATCTGCATTGATTGTGAACCAAGTTTTATTTTTTGCTGTTACTTCCAATACGATACTATCTTTACTTGGTGTATCTTCAAAGATTGACAATAATTCACCACCGGATTCAGATGAGTTATCATTGGTTGTTGTGGTTTCTGTTTGAGTTCCGGGATCTACCGGTGTATCGTCAACAATATCTTTGACGAACACATAATATAAACCAACAACCAAAATAAGAATCATTGCAGCTGAAATGATTCCACTTACAAGCCTCGGAGAATATCGTGGTGACTCAATGGCTTTAAGTGGCGCAGGTGGAATGAATTCTTTCTCTTTTTCCTTCTCAGGATTAATGAGTGTTCCAATGAACGATTGTTCCTGTTGAGCAGGCATTATGCCTGATTCAGCAAATGCTTTCTCAAAATCTTCCAATGGTAAGCGAAGGAATTGCCAATAAGATTTGCTAAATGAACGAAGATATGTCGGAGGTAAGATGCTATTTTTCCCTTTCTCCAAAGCATCAATGATATTGACACGGATATTCGTCTGGCGGGATACATCCGCCTGGGTAAGATTTAATTCTTCCCTTCGATTTCGTAATATCGTACCGAGTTGACTCATTCAGGTAGGTTAGGGTAAAAATAGACCACAAAGATAATGATTCTATTGGACTTATGTAATTGAATATTGAAACCATAAGTCCTAATGTGAATAACTATGTGAATAGATGTGGATATCTTTTATCAACATGTCAATTGTTTCAAGAATTTGCGAGTTTGCATTCATGTA
>RGCF01000431.1 GCA_009919265.1 Bacteroidota bacterium
TTGATGATGCCATCACGATCGAGAAAGAGTGCTTTATTCATGATTGCTTCCCGGATTGTGACCAAATATCCTGCATGATTACATCGAGTTGTGTGAAAATTGCAGACCAAGAGAAATGCTCTTCAATCAATCTTCGACCTTCCTTCGCCATGGCAATACGCTTATTATCATCTTGCAGCAATTCTATCGCATAATCTGACATTTCATCTTCATTTTTTGCAATGAATGCATGCTTTCCATGTACAATCGGTATGCCTTGACTTCCAGATTCCGTAGTGATCAATGCACATCCCATAGCAAGCGCTTGTAATGCTTTGTTTTGAATCCCCGATGCGCCTTTATGCGGATGTAAAAAAATGGAAGATCTATAAAAGTACTCTTCGATATCTTGTACATCTGCATGTACATGAATGACATCAGTTGCTAAATCTCGGATTGCCTTTCCGGGGCCGGACCCAACAATTGTAAGTTCGAGACTAGGAAATCTAGCACGAATCTTTGGAAATAACTCTTTGGCAATCTTTATTGCCATCATTGCATTTGCTAACACATGCAATAACCCCACAAATACTATTCCTTTTCGATTTCTCAACTGCTCTTCTGTTGATGCAGGCATTGCTTCGAGATCAATTCCATTCGTGAGCAAGGCATAGCGAGCATGTGGCATTGTGCGACGCATTGCTTCGATATCGGTATTCGTGACACATGTTACGCAATCGAATTTGCTCAGCATCTTCGGTTCATAGGATGTTAGTTTCATTACTTCCCATGAACGAATCAATTTTTGGAGAATGTTTGAAGTAGAAGATGCGGAACGCGATTGATATAATACGCGACAATCTTCTGCGATCAGAAGTTTTGGAATCTTTGTATTCTTTATATATTCAGCTGTTCGCATGAAAAATGAAATGAGCAAATCAAACTGTGTAGTTGCAAGTTCTTTTCTGACAATTGCATGAAATGCAGGATCATCATAGAATGCAATTTCAAGAGGTTGATCTGTCCATAATGTTTTAATGGAACGAAGTCCATTCTTCAATGGAGTTACAGTGACAGTATGTACTATTATCCCAAGATCTGTCAATGGCTTTAGTCTCTCGGGTGTTGGTGCTTCGCCGTGAACGCATGAAATAAGCGTCACATTATGATGCTTGGATAAATGTTGTAACAAATGAAATGACTTGATTCGATCTCCTCCTACTAAAGGATAGGGAAAACGAGCGGTCAAAAATAAGATGTTCTTTCTATTGGTATGTTGCATCATGCTTCTTCTTCTCCTTCTGGCAATAATGCAAATCTTCCGGCAATATGTTCTTGTACAGGGTCAAGAAATCTTGAAGGAGAGCCCAGTACCATTCCACTTTCTCGATCAAATATATCAATCGGATAGATCAAATATAAATGCTCTTTCGCGCGAGTGATGGCAACATACAAAAGTCTTCTTTCTTCTTCGATATGCTCTTCATCTATGAGCGCTTTATTTGGAGGAAATTTCCCGTCTAATACCCAAGGGATAAAAACAGTATTCCATTCAAGACCCTTTGCAGAATGAATCGTTGAAATCGTGAAGTATTCATCCTCATTGAATTCTTCACCGGCTTCAGCAGATTCTGTTGGTGGCTCGAGTGCCATTTCTGAAAGCATGGTTGCAATATCAGTATAGCGTTCAGCAATTGCTGAGAATGTTTCAATGTCTTTCCAACGCTTAGCGCTATCATCATGTTTTTTGCGAAGTATCGGACGATAAAATTCTCCAACTACAAAAATCTTCTCATTCATCTTAAGTTCGGGATCTTGCATTTTTCTCAAAAGTGCGAGAAGGCGTAAGATCTCATCTTTTCCGCGTTTGATGTCTTGCCAGCCTTCATCATTCATAAGATTCAACTTTCCGGATGAAATCTCATCAGTAATGATCGAAGCAGTGCCAGGCCCTACTCCTTCGAGAAGTAATAATAATCGATGCCAAGCAAGAATATCGGTCGGATTATTCGCAATACGAAAGAATGCCAG
>RGCF01000432.1 GCA_009919265.1 Bacteroidota bacterium
AGCATTAATCTTAGGCATAAATCGATTATTTATATCCTCCATAAGTTTCTTCGCCTTAATCGAAAAATCCACCCCCGCCGATTTGACGATATCTGCCGTCATCGACGATATTTCGTTCGCCTGTTCTTGTAACAAATTGCGCACATTGCTACATTTTTCGGGGTCGGGTTTTAAAATACCCGTCAATTTATCCATCAGTTTTGCCCCAACATTGTGGTCGTCGTTTATCGCGGGTTCGCCTTCGCTTTCGCCAAGAGACCCAAGAGCCGCATTAAACGACGGAAGTTGAAAACGGGATTCATTCGCCGAGTCTTTGCTGGGGTCTAACATCTGGGGGGATGGTTGAGACGCTACAATAAGCGCGCATAACGGTTTTTCGCCGGTGTCTAGACTGTTATTTTGAAATGAATCAGGTGAGACCATGTTAATATCGTATACATTATCGCCGGGACCAAGAGGTATTGATTTATCCAATATATAGTCAAGACGTCTCGACGCCCCTATTCCGGCATCCCACTTCGTAGTTTTGAGCAGATTGAAAGCACTCTTCGTGACAATTTCCGGATTCTCTAAGCGAAAAAACGACCATTTTGACTCCGATGTCAAACTTACATTTCTCATATCAGGCGAATACCAAATGTCGCGGGGTTTCGCGAATAACATATGAACTACTTGAATTGTATTGTGTTCCAATAACTCGACGAGGGCAGCTTTCATCTTCTTCGTGTTGTCTTCGTTTGTCGGGTCTGTCGGGTCGAGCCCGAGAGATTTATCTAATCCACGCGTCATTTTATCGGTGACAAGTTTGATTTTATCGGAGACAGTAGACTTGCCTGGAGTGGGGGTTAGTATATCACTCCATTCTCTCGTATATTTATCTGGGTCAACTAGTCCTTGCCCTAGTGAATTATTAGAATAGTAGTATTTCACGCGGTCAGGAATAATACGCTCTACCGGAATACCTGTTAATTTCGAAATCAAATCGAACATGTGATGTAGTTTACCTTGTTTAAATTTGATATCTTCTTGTAGTTTTGTAATGGCAGTTAAATCCCTAACGGTTTGTTCCTTTATTTTTTGAATGTATGAAATCACCTTATTGGTGGTAAAATTCAATACACACAAAAGAAGGTCAATCCCAAACGGTAACGGTATTGTTGAGCGATTAATATCCTTGTATGATTTAATATGTAAAACAAATGATCCTTCAATATAATCTTGAACAAATTTCACAATATCTTCATCGGCGTCCTTTTTGAAAATTTCTATTAGACGATGAACATGGTTTTTTTCATTTTCAACATAATTTACTATCCGGAAATGATCGTGATGGGGGGGGTTACGACTGGAGGTGTCTCTACTAAATGCTGGAGTTCTTGTTTCTGTTTCGTGTTTGGATTCTTCATACTGAGTAAAAAATGCAATATTATCAGGATAGTAATCGTGGCCTCTATTAACTTCAGACTCTACTAATACATCAGACGGCGATTTTTTATCCTGATTGTCATTGTCAACAAACGGATTTTTGTATTGGTTTTTGTCGTCATTGAATAACCAATAAATATACTGAATTAATCTGTATGTTTTATAATATGTGCGTGACTCATTTTTATCATTCTCCACAATCAATTCATTAAACAATTTTTTTAAATCCGGCGGAAATTTACGATTAAGTTCGTCTATTTGTGTTGTAAATACCTGAAGTAATGGCATTAATTTCAAATACGCAATGTTGCCAATATCATCATCTTTTATAGTGTCTAATATAACACTAATCTCAGTGTATAATTTGAAAAGAGAGTTTTTTATATTATCATCAAATTTATATTGAAATCCAAAATTTGTGCGTCTGTCTGATATGAAATCGGTTAACTTGTCGTTTAGATGGTCTTCTATATTCTTGTATATAACTTTAAAAAATTTAATATAAGGGGATACAACTTTTTTTAAATACCTATCACTATCAACAGATTTTTCATGACTCTCAACTTTTATACCTTTAATCTGTGA
>RGCF01000433.1 GCA_009919265.1 Bacteroidota bacterium
ATAATCAAAATATTTGTAAATATCTTTGATATCTTCAATAGATAACATAAAATCTATAATAAATACATCATTATCATATGTACTAAAATATATATCACCACAATTTAATTGTTTTTTCTTTAAATATGAATAAGGCGATGTTGAAGCTATAATTTTAAAATTAGGAGGTTGTTTTTGTGAATATATTTTAAAACCATCTATCATTTCTTTTGGTAATGTATCAATATCCATTGCTTTAATAAGTCTATATACACTTTTATTAACTTCTGATAGATTACGTAAATCATTTGGTTTTAAACTTTTTACAATAAGTTCAGGAATACCCATTGGTAAAGCTGTAAAAAAATCTGTTTTTGGGGTAGGTGTTTTTATTTTAGCAGGTGCAGATTTTGGACGTCTTGTCAACATTATTATAATGCTATATTATTGTTTTCCTAAATCTTTTAGATGTTGTCTACTCTTTTTTAATGCTGCTAATAATGATTTTGTTTCTGGATATTTAATACCTTGTTTCTTAGCATAAGCTCTTGTTATGTGATTTATTTCTGGATAATATGTGAAATGTATTGATGGAAATAAATGATGTTCTATTTGATATGATAATCCACCTGAAATAAAATTGACAAAATGTGACCAATATTTATTTCTATTTGTGGCTACATTATGTGAACCTTCTATTTGTGTTTTTGCTATATCAACTCGTTTATTTTCATCTGAATAATTCGTTTCAGTTACCATATGATTTATAATAAATTCTGATGATGTTATTATAGAAAGTGTTATAGAAAATACTAAGAATATTAAAAATACACGTTTTAATGAATATTTACGTAATGGAATTATGAAATATAGAAATATAAATAATGAAATGATAATTAAATATTTGAATTGTTCTGATTTGGTAGTATATTTACCTTTAATTGTAAATATTATATCATCCATTATATATTGAAGTTGTAAAGTACATAATAAAATAGGTACATATATATATTGATATTTATAATACCATTTGTATGGTTGATTAGGATCCATACGTGCGAATGGTTCTTGTAAATTATCTTTATCATCTTTTGTCATAGTATCGTTATGATGACTGTAATGTTTATTACGCCATTTATAAGGTGATAATCCTACTGGAATAACATTTAATATAGAATATAAATCTGCTAAATGTTTATTTTTAGTTATTGCACCATGATTTGCACAATGTAAATTAGTAGTACAAAAAATAGCTACAAACATAGCTAAAACAATTGCTGTAAACACATTAAAAATTTTAACATGATATAGGTATAATATTATGAATGCAATAAAACTAACCAAAACAAATAAGTGAAATCGTGGTTCGTCTCGTAGTTTATTGTTACTTAAGTGTTTATATACAGCATCTTGTATTTCCAATAAAGATTTATTTGTTTTTGCAAAATCTGCTCTTTTATATCTTGGATTTTCAACATAACCAATTAAATATTTCTTATTGAATTCAGGGTCATCAAGGAATTTATGGGCATATTTAGGATGAATAAGATTAAAGAGAGGAGTTGCATCCTTACCTGCAAGACCTAAAGGTGCAAAACCACCTGAGTGTTCACATATCATAAAATTGGTAACATCATATACTTTATCATATAATATAATCCAACAATCATCTTCTGAATTATGCTTTGCAACTTCTTCAACTTTATAAACTTTTTCTGTCATATTAAAATGTAGCTACAAATTTAAAATAATAAATATTACTAATGTTACCATTTCGTGTTTAAAATAGAACAACGGAATTACACAAAAAATTTGACTTTTAATAATTATTTTTAAAATATCACAAATGGAAATTACAAAAGTTACTATAAACGAAGAAAAAGGATTATTTATTGATACTTGTAAATGTGAAGATACAATCTATTATAAAGCAGCTGATATTGGTAAAATATTAAATTTATGTAACATTCATAGTAGATTTATTGCTAAGAATTATAAAAAATTAATAAAAATAAAAACAA
>RGCF01000434.1 GCA_009919265.1 Bacteroidota bacterium
TTCTAAAAATACTCTCTACATCTATTTAGATGGATATAGAGAATATTTTTGTTTCTACTGACTTTGAATCTTAAGTTTAGAAAGGTAAAATACATCCTTCTTCAATCCATAAGCGCGATGGAAAAATGAGATCATTAAAATTCACTGACACGTATTATCGTAAAGCAGAGTTAGCCAATTCATCAACAAGATGATTAAATTTCCATGGAAATACATGTTGACTTTCTCCCTTCTTGTGCCCCTTTAACCACTTATATTCTATTTTAAATCCTAAACTCAATGTTTTATCAACGAGGCTCCGAATCAAATCAAGATGTTGAATATCACCACCTTGTTTTTTCCACCCCTTTGCTTTCCACTTGGGTCCCCAGACAGAGGCACAATTAATAGAGTACTCGCTGTCTGACCATATTTGAACCTTCTTCACATCATTAAGGCGTCCAAATTGTTTCTCGGCTAATTCAAGTCCATTTAAAAGAGCTGTTAACTCAGCACGTTGATTCGTTTGAGGTTCTGATAAAGGTATAGCGCCTGAAATACGATCAAGAACAATATACCCATCATTTGAAACCAGGAGACAACCCCAAGCGGCGTTTGCATTTCGTTTTCCATTATTAGGACAAGCTCCATCTGTAAACACATGCATAATTATTTCTTTCTTTTCCTCACTCACTCTTAGAGGATGGACTTCATTTATGAAAGAATTCCTAGGAAGCACTTGCAAATCGGTTTCAACTTGTTGAATATCTTCCTCGTCAGTCCTCTGCTTATATATGTAGGCGTCCAAAGGGCCAGTTCTCCGGAATGGCTTTACAGTGGACTTACTGGATTGAGTGCGTTGATTTTCGGATATCATCTCTTTATAGTATATAATAAATTGAACTCGGGGTCGTCAAGTTTATGGGTTAACCTAATTTACGTTTTATTCGTGGCCCCTGTGCTATTCGTCATCGGCTACTATAAAAAAGATACATCTAGACTATTCTTCGAAGCAACGTTGCTCCTAGCCTTTGCAACTTTCGGTTATAACATATATAATTTATTCTTACAGATAAATACTGTCACAGGTGACAGTTAGATAACCTTCAACTGTTCCTTATACAATGGGTCATCCTTCATATGATCCATTGTATGATATAGAATTGCAGGATATGAGTTAAAATCCTTCTTACAAGGAATACAACAATGAACCTTAGAATCCTTCTTCTTCTCGATTAGAGGCTCAAGTGCCTTCTTCAAGTGATTTCTAGCAATATGTATGCGACAGTGTTCTTTCTTAATAAATGACAGATCACAGTCTGTAAAAGGACACTTAATTTCCACAATAGGGTCTCTAGAATGATTTAACTTCACGTGATCATCAAGGGCATATTTCTGATAAAATTTTTTCTCGCACTCTTTACATTCGTAAGACTGATTTCCCTCATGCTTCTTCATATGGTAATGCATGGTATTCTGATTTACCTTTACCACACCACATACAGTGCAAACATAGTGATTATCCTCATTTTTCTTATATTCATATACCATTTGTGTGCCATATATTCAAAAAACTGAAAGTTCAATTTTTATCGCACTTCAGTATAATAGAACAGGCCTAAATAATTTTATATATTTTAATATAAATGGACATCCCACCCAAGAATGAATTCATTTCAATATGCTTAGATACACTTGAGAAATATATTGAAAAATATCCTGAGGACGCTGAGAAATGGTTAGAATTTATAAAAGACCCTGCAGAAGAACAACTAAACATGCAATCTACATATCCAAACATGGATATCAATGCAGAAATTTACAAAATATATGAAGAGTTACATACTATAGAAGCTGAGAAACCAATTGATCATTATAAGGATGGATGTATCTTTTGTAAGAAGTCATGGGCCTCTACAGATGGAGTTCCTACGATTACCTTGATATGTGGTCACAAGTTCCACACAGTATGTTCTATGATTGATCAATATCAAAATGATTT
>RGCF01000435.1 GCA_009919265.1 Bacteroidota bacterium
CGGTGTCTCTGGTGAACTCGCTGCTGAAGCCCCCGCTGCTATTGACGCTAGCGCCATTGCCATCTTCAACGTCAAGTTGTCTGATATGACTGCTGTTTTCAAGTTCCAGTCAGATTCATTCGATGTCAATAACACTGACGCAAGTGATATTAAGTATTACGTGTATTCATTAGGAAACTGGCCCGCCAATCTTGTGCTTAACCCGGCACACGCTCACACCTTGACTAGTTCTCCTATATTGGCAACTGGTGGAGATATTTCGGCTGACAAGAACCTCGTGAAGCACGACTTTGTTCGCTACCTTGCCCAACAGCTCTTCAACACTCCTCACGGCGTCGATCTGTTCAGCAATGAAGACGAACTACTTGCCGACCTTGTCACCAAAGGCAACACTGCTTACACTAACATCAAGGCTGCTCTTGACGCTGTTAATGAAGCATCTGCTGCCAACGGAAGCTCTCCCAACAAGTACAGCACAAATGCTCTTACTACAAATGGTAACTTCGCCCGTGAATTGTTGCGCCAAGTTGCTCACTCCGCCCCTGCTCGCTTTCACGGAATCACTGACAGCACTAGTATTCAGTCCATTCCTCTTGCTATTGACGACACTATCAACTTTAAGGTCTCTGTTACTGCTGCGACAAATCAGCACAACCTCACTAGCCGCGCTTCCGCATTCGACACTCGTGTCTACCATATTCGTCTGGTTTTGAAGGCTGATGGCGATGCTACCAACGTCGTCCCCGTTGAATCTGGCACTTCTAGTGCTTACCCCTACCACTCTTAAATTGAATAAATACAGCATCACCATTTACGCGTGACGCATGTATTTGCTGTGTTATTTGAAGATGAATGTGAAGGTATAACTATGAAAATATCATTTTATTTTATAAACATTATAAAATAAACATTTTAACCATAATGTCATCGTTGCGTATTTCTATTTCATCCATTTTATTATTACATTATTTATCATTTGTATTATCATCAGGGTTTTTATCAGTGGGGGATTGGGGGTCGGCATCACTTGGCGGTTATCATTACCGTAACGCATTTGAAACATCAACTGCTATGAAATCATATACCACCGCGGATTTTGTTTTAAATACTGGCGACAACTTCTATTATTGCGGTATTCAAAATACAAGCGACCCCCAAATCGACGAAGATTATCTCGATTTATTTGGAACTATGAAAATGGACTGGTATAATTCTCTCGGAAATCACGATTATGGATTTTCGCCAGAGTCGCAAATTATATTGAATACAACAATACCGAATTGGATTATGGACGATCGATATTATCATCGCAAGGTAATGCTGAATAACAGTCTATTAATAAATATCATTGTTCTTGATACAAATCCTTGTATCAGTGATTATCGCGGAACCGACCGTCGGCTTTGGGACCCGTGTGGAATTGAATATCCAGATTGTTCGCCAATTCCTGAACCGTGTCGTTTTCACGAAAATATCATAGCACAGGATTGTAATTCACAACTTGTGTGGGCCAATCGGACACTCAACGAAATAAATGATGGTGAATGGGTCTTCGTCGTTGGGCATCATAAAGCAGAAGAAATCGATGTTGTTGATTTCCAGACCACAATTTTCGACAACCCGCGAGTTCATCTGTATTTGAATGGACACAATCATAATCTAGAATACTATGAAATAAATGGTCAGGCGAAGTATATGACGACTGGCGCTGGTGGAATGGTGATTATTGGAGAAACGCATATACACACGCATAAATCGGCCGCCCACACCCACACCAACACCCCTCAAATCAAAAGTATATGGAGTAAGGTGGTGACGGGATTCGCATCACATACATTTATGAATGACGGTAATTCCCTGCTTACTGAATTCTGGGATGTAAAAAAAAATGAAAGCATATATTCATTTGAAATAAAACTATGATACACAATTTAGAAAATAAATAATATATATAATTATTTTATATACATTGTACCTGTC
>RGCF01000436.1 GCA_009919265.1 Bacteroidota bacterium
TTATTTTTGTAATCAGTGTAATACTATTGCAATTTAGATTTCACATACTTGTCAACAATATCAAACGATACCATAGAATCATTAGGATTATGCCAATACCACTTGTGAAAAATTACTTCAAATGGATCAATAGATCCACCAAAGTACTTTCCTCTCCTTGATGGCGGTTCACAGCTGTTGAAAGACCAGTTAGACTTGTCTAACCAGTCTATACCTTGGAACTTTTCTAGCATACAGTCAATAGAATATCCATTCTCTAGAATACATCTAGTTATAGCAAATTCCCCATTATGTACTGAATCCGCCTTTGATTCATAATTCAAATAAATAGATGGTTTATTTAAGAGTAAATTTAGACCGATTTGATCTGTTAGATAGAAAAATCCTTCTACTATGGGGCCACCATATACTGGATGGTTACTAGGAATACAATATATACAGGTTCCAACTAATTTAACCTGATCTGTTAGCTTTCTTGTAAAAAGTTCAGTCCAATGTTCATTTGGCTCTTTATGGAAGAATGGTCCTAGAATACTGCTATTCAAAAAGAAGTAGTAATCATACTTTTTTCCATTGAGAGAATCAAGAGCCGCCTTATGACCTGCAAAATCAAATCCTATATTATCTCTATAGATGACTTTAAGATTTGCTAGCTGAGGGAGTTCAACTCGGCACTGATGACCATTGATAACAATAATATAATCAATATTTTCTGAATAACTTATTGCAGCCTTGGAAAAGAACTTCAGATTATAATCTGATGGATCTGTTGCACTGTAAACATATACTACAAGGGATTTCTTAACTGCTTTTTTTTCTAAATTATATTCTTCCTCAGGGTACCTCTCAGTAAAATGGTTCTTATCCGATAACCAAAGGTTAGCCCTATTTACAGGCTTACTAGCAGATCCACTGAGGAGCCACCACTCAGCACTCATCTTATTTACTAAACTCTCCAAGGACAAGCCTTTCAAATGCGCAGATGTCGCCCACCAGAAGTTACCAGAAAAATGATGATAAGGTTGCTCACTGAAATTACAGCCTGCCACGTCATGAGTATCCAGAAGTTTCAGACATCTATCAGCCCTCTTACAGAGAAAATATAACATATAGTTTATCCAATCAAGTCCATTGATGTACCTGGGATCCTCCTTAGAGTACGAGATTCCCTTTGTATGAACATACAATACTTTCGCATTGGGATTTGCCTTGCTGTATTCAGATATCAGTTTCAGAGTTGGCAGTTCAAAGAGGTCGGTATCGCACGAGGCTTCTATGACCTTGATACGGGGGTCCATGTATTCGTATTTCATGAGATCCAGAGGCACTCCGATATTATTAATCGTGATACACTCCAACTCTTTTACTGCGCATACAGACTCCAGAAGTAAATCCAGTTTCTCAGTACCTACCTCGGGTAGATTACATGAATGGATGAAGCAGACCGTCTTGGGTTTTATGGCCTGTTCTAGTAAAGGAAAGAAGGACTGTTCATCCAAGATTCGCTGCTTGGCAGCCTTGATATAGGGCAGACGCTCCTCCCACAGATTCATCTTGATGGCTGCGTTCATAGTATTATAGGCGGCCTCAAAGTCATTCATATCTAGCACGACATATGCCCTGGGATCCACGTGATCGGCAACATTGGGGCACCCCCAGTAAAAGCAGAGGGACTCGCACAGAATTGGCTCCCAGAGTTTCTCAGTTACAAAGTTGGTCTCTGCGTTATTCTCGCACATGAAGTAGTACTTATAGGGGATTAGTCCCTTCTCCTTGTCTACCGATGGCTGCGCCTTGCCTTTGTAGGACACAAACCCATGCTGATTATCCTCATTGTAAATATGTAGCTTCACAGGGTCGTTACTACCCGATGACCTGGATTCAATGTACTTTAAGAAATCAATTCGCTTCTTGTGACCAGGGTCAAAATATTTAGAACTACAGATACTTGAGACGACGTTGTCCAACTCGGCAGACTTT
>RGCF01000437.1 GCA_009919265.1 Bacteroidota bacterium
ATCCAAAGTAATATCTTCAATAGGCATAAGTTTAATTGTCATCAACTTATCATGTAAAGATTGTGAGTAATTTTTAATTGCAGGTTCAAATGTTCCAGTATTAAGAAGCTGGTCAGCTTGAGCCAATACTCTATAAGCGGCGACAATCGACTTAGGTATTCTTCTTAAAGTGTTATCTTCGAATGGTTGTTGAGCATTTCTTAAGTATCTTTTTAGTTGTGCTTCAGCATAACCAATATGAGCTAACAAAATCTTTCTTCCATCAAAAGCGTAGTAAGGAATCATTCTGAGCATTTCTGAAAAATTATTCTTTTCATAAATTGGGGACTTGATAACTTCATACATGGTAGGATTTCCTGAGGTGAGATGCTTAACAAAGTTTCTTAGCTCCCATGATTCAGTATCTTCACCATTAGCTGATGTTGTTTTTGTATTGCTGTTGTTGAATGGCGAAATTAACTCTTTAAGCGACAATCTGTAGATAAATCTAATATCTTCGTCAGATTGTGGTGTTGACAGACCATGCATTTTACTTCCTACAGTTGCTGTGTAAATGATTTCGCTCATATCTATTATACGTTCAGATTGTGAAAAATGGAAAAACGGGCTGAAAACCCTGTGAGGGGATTCAGAAAACTAAGGTTCTTTTATCGTGCATAGAAAAATATTTTTTATTCGAGCCAATAATTACATGGTCTAAAACCTCAATACCTAAAAGTTTACCTGCTTTTATTATTTCTTTAGTTACAGTAATATCATCATCACTAGGTGTGGGGTCGCCTGAAGGGTGATTATGGGCTACAATGATTGAAGCACAATTTGATAAAATCGCCGCTTTGAAAATTTCTCTATTCGTTACTAAAGAACTATTGAGATTGCCTATGCTAACAGTATGGATGCCCACTACTTGACCTTTAGTATCAAGTAGCAAAGAAACAAAATGTTCTCTATCTTCATTCTCAATATAATTTCTTAAAATTTCATACACATCGTTGGGTTCTGAGAGATAAAATCCTGCACTTTCTTCTCTCACAAGTTTGATTTTTACAACTGGGGGCATTAGGTAAGAAAGTTCTTGCATATCTATTATACTCTTCTGTTGTGAAACCTGGAAAAACAATCTGAAATCCCTTTGCGGGGATTATTCTTCCTCCAAGATTTCAACGCAACGGAACTTTGCCTTCTTGAAATTTTGATAAGCAATCCCATTATCTAAGGTGTAGAAAGGTCTCCAATTCCCATCGTAAAAAATAAACGTTGCCTCAAACTCAATCGGCGTTGGCTTCACTTTTATCAATGGCTTGATACCAAGGAGTGGGAACGCTTCTTGTGGAATGTTCGCCCATTTGTTTTCTTCAATTAGAATGTCAATCCAACCGAAGTCGACAGAACGTTCAACCGTGCCACCCCTTTCAGTTATCTTATGCACCTTGCCACTTATCTCAACGTGGGTTGCGTCCATCAGTTCTACCTCTTCCCAATTTGTTTCTCGTTCAGTCATATCTATTATACTCTTCTGTTGTGAAAAATGGAAAAACAATCTGAAATCCCTTTGCGGGGATTATTCTCCTATGCTACTTGCAATCAATGCAATGAAAGTTGCTAGAATCAATGTAAGCAAAATAACGATTATGTTTATAACCAGTTCCATATTTATTATACGTTCAGATTGTGAAAAATGGAAAAAATGACAAAAAAATCCTGTTAGGGGATTAACTCACTTGCGTGAGTTATACCTATCTAAAAACTCCTGGTCGTCAGGGTCAAGGTTTGTGAATCTAGCTAAGTAATTCGCCTTAGCTGTTTCATAGTTGTAATTCAGGTCGAAGACTCGCATGGCTTCGATGTAATAATCTTCACCATCAATTCCATCGTAGTAAAAAGTGTCGATTCCATCAATAAGTTCTGTATTTTGTATCATTTCTATTTCTATCTCCTTTAGTTTATATCTATTATACTCTCAGATTGTGA
>RGCF01000438.1 GCA_009919265.1 Bacteroidota bacterium
GAGCTTTCGCAACAGGATTTAGAATAACACCAGAAAGATTACAAACCTTTGACGAAGGAAGAAACATTGGTGAACTCATCGATGATTTGATATTCGATTCAGATGTCTTCACTTGTAATTCTAAGAAGAGAAAGGTATCCTATGCTCTTCAAAACAACACTGCTTTCTATACATCACTTCTTGCATGTGTTAAAAGAGGACCTGTAAAGACATCATACCCCTACGACTATGATATCATCTACTCCAACGAACTTTATGCTGAAATAGGAGACAAGATCTCTAAACTCATGAAATCTCACGATAGAGGAAGGGAAATCGAAACTATGGCATCAGATGTTGAACATGATAAACATTCTTTCATGACTAAGCTTTTGATAGCAGAACTGTTTGAGTTTGGAGAATTTGGTTCGGAATTGAAAAAACTACTCGGAGCTTATCCTATGTTCAGAAAATGTTTTGGTGATTTCGTTGGAAAGGTGAAGGAGTACATAGGTAAAATGAACATTGGTTTTGCTTTCTATGGTACAAACAATTCAAGAAGCGAAGTCCTCTCTATTCCAGGTGCAGATTTCAATAATTCGCATTTGAAATTGGGTCTCAACTCACTTGCATATGGTGGTGCAGGTGTTGCAGTTGGAGCAGCAGCTGCCGTACCTGATGTGAATTATATCGACCCTGCAAACTTGGCATGGATCAATAGAGGTGTATATGCTGATATCTTTGTAAGATTTAAAGAGAATTTCTCTCAACAGGTGAGGGTTTTCACTGTGAATAGGGCAGCTGGAACAAATGGATCAAATGCCTTAAGAAGGGTACTCACTCTAATCCTCTTGGTTGTTAAGAATCTTTCCATTATCCCATTCCTTGTGAGAAACTATTATCTCCTTCAAAGCATCAAAAGAAGACAAGACTTTGTAAACAAGATAAGAGGAGAATACTATAAATCTCTCTTCACAGTGATGTTGAAGAAGGTCAAAGACATCGACATTGACGATTACAGGTATTCAGAATTGGAATACTACATCTCAGAGGCTAAGAATATAAGAGATCCTATAGAGAGAAAGATTTTCTTAAAGATTCTCTTCTGTAGACCTTCTAAGGGTTTCTTCAATGCTCTTATCCAATCTCACATCCCATTCCCATTTGGGTTTATCATCTTTAGGCCTTACATAAAGGCACATACAGCATCGGGAATTATGGGAGATTTCTCTGGAGGAGAAGTTGGATTCTTTGCTCTTGGTAATTCCAATACGATGTTCCAAAATGATGCGATAATCAAATCCTATTATCTTCATCATCACAATTACATGAACTGTTCAATTGTTCAACCACAGAATTTGTATGCTATGGATGACTTATGGATGGAAGGATTCTTCCATGGTTATAATACAATCTTCTTTGAGAAGGAACATTTGAAGATCATGTTTAACAAACAATTCAGACTCCCACGTAGAGATGTAAAAGAAAACAGAACCCAACCATCGTTGATTGTTGCTATCACCAAGTACAGAGATGATAGACTGGACGATTTCATTGATATAAGAGGTAGATTCCCTGCAGAAGAAGGTAATGAAGATACCAATGATTATCATTTTGTGACAACAAAGGGTTTCTTTGATGTAACAGGTCTTGATAAGGCAACAGGAGGAGTAGGAGCTAGAACATTTGGTAGACCACGTGTTAATGATACTAACTTTGCATGTGGTAGAACACACCAATGGAACTTTGATCCAAGAACAAGAACTTGGAAAGCATCAGAAGGTCAATGCTACATTGGAGCTAGACATTATGCAAACATGGTTAAGGAAGTTTTGGGATATCCAAAGAATCGTAATCAACGTGTCCTTAGAAGACCAGATTACGCATCAATTGGTGTCACTGGAGTATCAGCTGTTAGGGTTTAAAATAAGTTTACGGGACATAAATGAATTTACAACACATACAAATGTTT
>RGCF01000439.1 GCA_009919265.1 Bacteroidota bacterium
TAAACAAGGAGGGATTTTATACGGATATTAACACACATTCGCAGTTTAATGATGTATATGAACAGAAATATAATATTATTGGCGATGCACTTAGTGCAACAAATAAAACGGGTGCCCTGGGTGATAATACTCAAGCTATTATGGGGAATGTGAAATCTAGTATGGATTCTTCAGGAAAAATTATACAGATAATTGATAATCCCTATAGTCTGGAAAATACGCAGTCCGGTTTATTCAAAGATATTGCGAAATGTGAAAAGGTAACTACTTCAAGTTGTAGTGCATTTGACGATCCAAGTTTCTCCAACATATGTGGTCTATGTATGGATATTGGTGTAAATAGCAAGGACAATAAGACTATTGGTGGGTTATTACTCATTGAGAAAGATAAACGATTTGCCAGAGACAGCCGAAAAGGAAGAGGTATTCCTGACTATAACCCTACCGTTGGATTTTGTCCCTCCGGCATGTTTGTTTCAAATAAAGAGGAGTGTTTAAGAGTTGAGAAACAGATAAAATGTCAGAAATCATCAACCTTTAATTCTCCAGAGGGTTGTGTACAATGTTATTCCGATTCGTCGTATTCCATCGTTGATACGAAATATGACCAAGATCTCATACGTGGAGCTGGATCGCTGTATGTAACTGGTATAGGAATATTAGAATATCAAGAAGTGGGGCAGGGATCAAAGAGAGTTGTAAATTTGAGTAAATTGAGGGAGCCATATAAAATTACCCTATTAGGTGGTGAACTAACAACTCTCCAATTATATTTGAAAAAGGCCATTATACCAGTACCATATAATGAGGCTACTATTTATAATGTAGATGATATGATTATATTTAATCGGTACATTTATACAATGGTGGAAGGTGCAAATGCTCCTGGATACGCACCTGATAGACAAGGAGATACACTCTGGAATAAAGAAATGCTTGAGGCTGACTATGTAGCACCTCCTCCGAATTATTTGGCAGGGTATCTATCTGGAGATACTGGTGAAGAGAGTTCTTTTACATTTGATCTTTATCGTCTCATTTTGACTGACCAGATTTCTGGGAGGAAGCCGCGAGCAGTGGGTTCTATGACTATAAAGAGTACTGGTGGTAAGGACGATCTTGAAATAACTAAGATGGCACCTATTTATGGATTTAAGGAAATGAAGCTAGTTATGAAGTCACCTTTCACATTTGTGGATCCATATAGTCAGGAGGCATCTCATTGCGCAGCTTCTCCCTTTATTACAAAACCAGAAAGCGCAAAGTTATTGGCATCGGACGCATGTTATGCCAAGGGATCTGGGCCAGGTAAGTATAACATGGCATGTTTGCAGAGCACATTTTTGAATAACGGGTGTCTAGAAGGGGGGAGTGGATATCCTAATTCCACTTTAACCATGTCGCAATTAATGTTTGATTCAAATGATAATGCACTTAAAATACAAGATATCGCGGAATATATATATTCTCAGGCAGTTACTACAGCCACAGGTCTTGATAAAAATGGTAAATCACTTAGTATAAGAAAGTGGTCAGAGTCAAGTGTCTTCTGTAGTGGGGTTGCTATTACATCACCGTGTGATATTGGTGATAAGGAAACTGGGCCGCTTTCAGTGGATTGTTTGGAGTATCTGTGGGATAATAAGGGTGAAAATAAGAAGCAGGGTGCCACGTATAATATAACATCCGCAGCCAATAGTATGTTTAGTATAGGAAAAACTACACGTTTTTGTACTAGGGAGGGGACATTGTCTCCAAGAGATATAAATGGAAAAGATAATATACCAGCTATAAATTTTTGGAAGCAGCAGGGAGGTGTGAATGCGGTGAAACATATTATGGCAGGTATCCATTATGATGCAAATAGTGAGTTAATACCTGAGGATAAAAAGGTAGCCAAAATAAAACAGTGTTATGGTATTGTTCCAAATAGTAGAAGGACATTTAATA
>RGCF01000440.1 GCA_009919265.1 Bacteroidota bacterium
GCAAAAGCTACTACGTCACTCCCTTTGACAAAAACACAAACTGCCTCTGGAACTCTGTCTCGTAGCACACGATTCTCTAGCACCGGCACCACAAGCACGGCTCTAACAAACTCGTTCCAGTTTACCGCGAGTCATACACGCTCGGACCCACCCTCCAAAACATCTAAAGTATCCGTATCACCTACACGCTGCCAGATATTTACAAAAAGTCTGAAAGATTCTGCCACTGTATCTGGGACGACGGGAGGTTCGCAAACAAACACTGGATGTACAACTACCACGCTCAGCTCTCGTGCGTCTCGTTCCGCAAGTGCCTCTGCCTGCGCAAGCATGTCCCGTAGACCTCCAGCGACAGGATCCTCTTCCGCAAGTCTATCCAAACTGCCTCGTCCCAGTCCTACCGGAACCAATTCCGCCTCGTATACCGCAAGCTCTACCACTACGCCCCTTCCTACAAACTCTACCTCCTCGTCCAAAACGTCAACAACCACCACATCTATAAGTAGCTCACCCAGCTCTACAAAAACGTCTACAGGAAGTGGCACATATACTGCGTCACAGACATCCAGTAAATCGCAGAGTTCTTCTACCACGATGAGCAGCACAGGGCTGGCGAGTGCTTCTATCGTGAATACAGCCACTATATCCAAGACAATACTTCCAACACTTTCTACACGAATATCTAGCTCTGTGAGTCAAAGTCCTCTCATAAGCGTGAGTGCATCTGTTGCGCAAAGTCCTACACCTCCAGTCACAGCAAGTTCTACGCGAACTCTTTTACTCACCGTCACACAGACTCTCACGCAAACAGGAACAACCACGGGGAGTAGATCTGGGACGGAGCGACCTACCGTTAGCCCCGATGCATCATCTTCCGGCAGCACTCTCAGCTCCTCTAGTTCTCCGTATGCGTCCCTATCGGCATCTACAGAACCAACAATTTCTCTTTCCGCCGCAGCCTCTGTGTCCCACGGAAGTATGAGTGATTCTTCCAGTAGCTCTGTATCTGCGTCCCTTACGAGTTCTGCAAGCCGTTCCTCGACGCCGAGTGATTCCGTTTCCAGAACGCCTACCACTTCTTTATCTGGAACTGTATCACCTCTCTTGTCAAAAAGCCGCTCAGGAGTGCGTAGCATATCTGCTTCAGCAATCGTCTCCAAAACGCCGAGTGGGCTTCGTTCCAGTTCTAGATCGGCTGCAGTATCGAAAAGTGGGAGTCAGTCTTCTTCTAGCACCGCATCACAATCCTCCGTGTCAAGCCTCAGTGGCTCTACAAGTGTAACTCTCACGAATACGGAGGGCTTTACACGAACTCCGAGCACATCGCCGTCGGAGTGGTCCAGTAGTTCCGCAAGTGGGTCTGTATCTATGGCAACGACTGTCTCGACGAGTCCGGATGGCAGCGCGACGGCCGGCACAGCTTCTGTAGACACGAGTCAAACATCTAGCCCTATACGAACAGACTCCGCGATTCCATCTCTTACAGTAAGAACATGGAGTGGATCTGCTACTCCCAATACATTCTCAGATGTATCCAGTTCTTCTAGTTCGACGACATCTACACAAACGGTGTCACCAACCGTGACGCAGTCAGGCACATCGGCAATTTCTGCGACGGCTACGGGAACTGCTACGGGAACTGCCACGGCCACGGGGACTGCTACGAACTCTGCGACGGCCATGGAGACTGCTACAAGTTCTGCGACGGCCACAGGAACTTCTACGAGTTCTGCGACAGCAAGTAGTTCTGCGACAGCTACGAGCTCTGCGACGGCTACGGGGACTGCTACAAGTTCTGCGACAGCTACGGGGACTGCGACGGCTACGGGCACTGCTACGAGTTCTTCTACTGCTACCGCGACTGCTACAAGTTCTGCGACTGCTACGAGTTCTTCTACTGCTACCGCGACTGCTACAAGTTCTGCG
>RGCF01000045.1 GCA_009919265.1 Bacteroidota bacterium
ACGACATTTACACAATACTCAATCATCCATTCGGAAGATATGGACTAACAGTAAACAATACATGGGTTCAACATATCGACTATGGCGACTCCCTTATACAATCAATATTGATTGATGAAGTGAGTTCAATGGTGAATGATTATAAAAATACACCAGGTGTTCTCATGTTTTTATTGGGGAATGAAAACAATTATGGTTTGTTTTGGAGAGGAGCTGAAACCGAAGATATACCTGTTGCTGAAAGAACAAGTACGAAAGAAGCCATTCACATGTATAAGCTGTTCAATAGGGCTGCTAAGAAATTAAAAAACGTAGACAACAATCATCCGATTGCAATATGTAATGGTGATTTATTGTTTTTAGATATTATAGCAAAGGAATGTGTTGACATTGATATCCTTGGGATTAATGCTTATAGAGGAATTTCATTCGATAATGCATTTCAAAGAGTCAGAAATGAATTTGGAAAGCCAATCCTATTCACTGAATTTGGTTCTGATGCATATAATGCGCAAACAAATACCGAGGATCAAGAAGCACAAGCAAGGATTCTCATGGGGAATTGGAAAGAGATATATGAAAATGCATCCGGTAAAGGGAAAGCAGGAAATAGTATAGGAGGATGTACATTTCAATTTAGTGATGGTTGGTGGAAATATGGTCAGACCTCCAATTTAGATATACATGATATCAATGCATCATGGTCCAATGGGGGTTATCAGAATGACTATGTTGAAGGGGAAAACAATATGAATGAAGAATGGTTTGGTATTTGTGCAAAAGGGAAAGTAAATGAACAAGGACTATATTCACTGTTTCCTAGAGCTGCGTATTATGTGTTAAAAGATATCCATGCAATGTCTCCATATAATGATACGAACACTATTAGTGATAGTCTAATGAATGAGAGCATCATTACTCAATCATTATTGTCAGCAAATTCAGCGAACATTTCACGAGATCAACAAAACCAAAGCAATATATATGTGAGTGATGTCCAAGCGAATTTCACTACATATAATACCGGTGGAAGTTTGATAAGCACAGGTAAGAAGACCAATGTGCAATCATTTCCAAATCGACTTGGGTTTGATCACATGCAATCATTCAATATAGGTGTGACAGCAAAACCTTCACCAAATGTTTCCGCAAATGTACAATTCAATATTCTTGGAAATGTAGCGCTTAATCCAATCGATGAAGTGTTTTATGAGAACAGAGGAAGAGGTATCACCATTAATGGTATGAATGGGACACAACACACGATTGTCAATGATAGAATTCAATTATACAAAAGCAGTATTTCCTGGAATTCCGCTTATATGAATCTTACAGGTTTTTATAGGACAGGTCATTTTCATTGGGGATATGAAGGTGATTTTTTCGGACTATATCCTGAAGCAAATTATGGTCCCAATATCGATATATATTCTGCAAATACTCCATTTGGATTCGAGATTGAAGGCAAAAAGAATATTAAAGGATTGAAAATTGCGTTTGGTCCTGAATTATGGTGGGGAGCCAATCCTGCAATACTTATTAAATATTCAACAAAGATTGCCAATACAGACATCACCGGTATATTTCAAGAAGATTTGACACAGCGGGATAATGTTCAAAGTTCATTTGCAATACCTGTTCCCAAGACAAGAAAACTTTCATTGAGTCTGCAAAAATCAATTGATAATATTGCTATTTCACTTGGTGGTTTATGGGCAGGTCAGCCTTTGAATGGAAGACCATTTCAATTGATGCGAGGAAATATTGATCAATATGCAGTCTATCAAGACACCATAAGATCGATGGATAATTTTGGTGCAAAAATCAAGATAACTTATCAGGGACCTTCCTTCAATTGGTATGCTTTGGGATCATATATGGGTCTCGTCGCAAATGGTGGTATGGATAATACCAAAACATTTACAGGATGGAAATTAAAAGATATTGGTAGTGGAAATATGATGAATGTACTCACAGGTTTTACTGTAGCATTTGGTCACTTACAGATAGCACCAAATATGTTATGGCAAAAACCGATTGAGGGACCAATACCATCTTGGGTGCAATCTCCTGCAAGACCAAGAAACATTTTGGAAGATCCTTTCTCGGTTCGATCAAATAGAGAGACAATAGCCGGTGAATTACTTTTCACCTATGATCCAACACCTGCAACATGGATGTATGAGTGGGATAATGATAGATCTGAAGATGCATCGTTTGCAATAAGCTCAGGAATTGTATATAGACATTTGCCAACAACTCAAGATGCTGCTATTGGAATACTTTCTAATGGAAGAACCTCATTTGTTTTTCCAGGTGCTGCACCAGCAGCAGATCTATGGGAAGTTCATGCCAAAGTTGTTTCAAAAATTCATCCTGAATTAGGATTCATTTTGAATTTGTATACAGGAAATGGTCAAGCCAATGGAAGTGACACTAGAACTATAGAAAGATTTGGTGCTGACTTGCGTGCATTGTACAAGAATTCAAAATTGATATTGATGTATAAAGCAAATGATTGGGGTCCATTTGATTATCATCGAGATTTTAACCTGACATTTCCTTTACAATTGATGGCAGAAATCTCAACTCAGATTGGAAAACCTGATTGGTTTATGCTCCCTGGTACAAGACTTGGTATTAGATCCACATATAGAACACTCAATAAATACTCACCAAGATATACCCCTACATTGACAATTGATCCTGCAGGCAATTGGGTTCCCGATCCAAATGCCATAGGTTTTCCAAATGGAAATGAATGGGAAATCAGAACTTTTGTTCAAGTTTCAATCGGTAATTAACAAATGATTTACTCTACGTTGCTTGCAAAAAGACATCACATACAATCGAATATTCTTTTCTATATTTTACTCATGATATTTGTTGGAGTAATGGGATGCAATGAAAGAAGTGTGGATGGTTTATCTGCACCTTCTTATTCAACAAAAGGAGAAGTATTCATTGATGATTTCACAGGTGATTTGATTTATGCTGCATTTGGTGGTTCTGATGTGAAAGCATTTCAAGTGGACTTTGAAACAACCTATGCTTCTTCAAAAGCTTCAATGAGATATGAGGTACCTGATGCAAATAGTCCGAAAGGTGCATATGCAGGTGGAGCATACTTTAGTCGAACAGGAAGAGATTTATCAGGATATAATGCTTTGACATTCTATGTGAAAGCCACACAATCCGCAACTATTGATGTTGTAGGTTTTGGTAATGATTTTGGAACATCAACCTATCAGAAAGGACTCTTTTATTACTCAACCGGTCCAATAAATGGAAAGGGTTATACATTTTGGATAGATGAAGTAAAATTTGAATATGTACCTGATTTAGGTGAGACAAATGGATCCATCTATTCAGGCGAAACGAAAGTACTACAAACTGCAGAAAAAGGATCAACGATCCCAATTGAAAATTGTCAGGCCATAACGAATTTACCATCAGGAGTCAATCAAACAATTACTATTTCTCCGGCATATTTTGATTTTCAAACTTCAAATAGCAGTATTGCATCAATTTCTAAAAAGGGGATTGTGCAAATTCTTGATTCCGGAAATGTGACCATAACAGCAATCTTGAATGGAAAAAAAGCCAATGGTTCTTTGTCGATTTCAGCAAGTGGAAATGCAGTCATACCTTCAAGTCCTGCCCCTACACCCACAGTGTCAAAAGAAGATGTTATTTCACTGTATAGCAATGCATATATAAATGTACCAATAGATACCTGGAATACATATTGGCAGTACTCAACAACACAAAGTTCATTTATAAAAATCAACAATGATGATGTTATCAGATATTTCAATCTAAATTTTGTCGGGGTCGAGTTTTCAACGAATCAAATCAATGCAAGTTCAATGACACACTTTCATGTGGATATTTGGACACCTGATGAAACTGCATTGCCTAATAATGTAAAAGTAAAGCTTATTGATTTTGGAGCAAATGCAGTATATGGTGGAGGAGATGATGTAGCTCATGAAATTAGCATTACATCACCAACACTGTTATCAAAACAATGGGTTAGCTTGGATATTCCCCTTAGTGCTTTTACGGGACTAACTACTACATCACATCTTGCACAACTTGTCTTTTCCGGTTCAGTAACAAATCTATTTGTGGATAATGTGTATTTATATAAGAAATCAACTGGTCCACAATCTTCAGCTCCTAATCCAAACTATCCAAGTGGAGATGTGATATCACTGTTCAGTGATGCTTATACAAATGTACCCGGAACTGATATAGCACCCAATTGGGGACAAGCAACAAAAGTATCTACCATAAAGATATCTGGTAACACTACACTTCTCTATTCAGGTTTTAATTATCAAGGATTGCAATTTGGGTCCAATCAGAATGTAACCGGCTATGCATATTTACATCTTGATTATTTCACACTTGGCTCAACATCATTCCAGGTATTCTTGATAAGCCCAGGACCTATTGAGACAGCATATACATTACCTTTATCAAATGGGAATGGTTGGAGAAGCATCGATATCCCATTAAGTTCATTCTCACCTGTTGCATTGAACAATGTATTTCAGTTAAAATTTGTTGGAAATGGAACAATATATCTAGACAATATCCTGTTTAGGAAATAATCATACATCGAAATAGCCTTTATGAAATCATACAAATTCATCATCGATAACTTGTTCAAGCAAAGTACTCTTATTTACTCAATAAGTGTTATTGGTTTAATGCTTATGGGATGTGAACAACAAGCCATTCAAACATTGCCTGAACGCTCGTGGACTCTCGTTTGGAGCGATGATTTTTCAGGAACTGCAGGTACTTTACCCGATCAATCAAAATGGACATTTGATATTGGTACAGGTGATAATGGTTGGGGAAATAGTGAATTAGAATATTATACAAACAAGACCTCAAATGTTCAGTTGAATGGTGATGGACAACTCATTATCACAGCACGCAAAGAACAATATTCCGGTTCCGGATTTACATCAGCTAGAATTAAAACGCAAGGTTTATTTAGTCAGGCATATGGAAGATTTGAAGCAAAACTGAAAACGCCTACAGGTCCAGGATTATGGCCTGCATTTTGGTTATTGGGGGAGAATATAAAAGAAGTAAACTGGCCTGAATGCGGTGAGATTGATATCATGGAACAAAGAGGTCAGCAACCATCAATCACACATGGTAGCGCACACGGTCCGGGATATTTTGGTGCCAATGCCAAAACAAAAGGATTTGGATTACAACAAGGAAGATTTGATCAAGAATATCATGTGTATGCGATAGAGTGGACCAGTGACTGTATCGATTACTATGTAGATAATGTATTGTTTCAAAGAATACAACCATCCGACTTAACAGGTAAGTGGGTATTTGATAAACCTATGTTTATCATCCTCAATGTTGCTGTTGGGGGGAATTATGTTGGCTATCCAACAAGCGAGACACCATTTCCGCAGTCCATGATCATTGATTATGTCAAAGTATACAAACAATCGTGAAATATCATCTACGCTTAATTACCATTCTATCTACCGTATAAAGTGAATACATTTTATCCTCCCATGAAAGCTACTACAAACAATCATAAAGTGAAAGCGGTTGATATCGGTGGTGATACATTTTTTAAAATCTCCGATATAAACACTCAACCACCATTTTTCATGAATATGATGAGTAGTTCCAATCACTGGATGTTTATCTCAAGTAATGGAGGATTAACTGCTGGTAGAATTAATGCAGATTACGCACTCTTTCCCTACTATACTGAAGACAAAATAACTGAATCGATTTCCCATACAGGAAATGTAACGATCATAAAAGTGAAAAAAGAAGGAGAAGAACAAGTATGGGAACCCTTTTCCAATAGATATACACCATATTCAATTCAAAGAAATCTCTACAAACATGTTCATGGACATTCGATCATATTTGAAGAAATACATAATGAACTGAATCTTTCATTTTCGTATAAATGGTCATCAAGTGATAAATATGGCTTCGTAAAAACATCTCGAATAACGAATCATTCAAATCAAAAGATTGACATTACCATATTGGATGGGTTGCAAAATATTATGCCTGCTTGTGTGGGAAGTGATTTACAAAACACATTCAGCAATCTTGTCGATGCATACAAATATGCTGAACTACTTAATGAATCACAGTTAGGAATATTTACAGTCAATGCAATCATTTCAGATAGGGCTGAACCAAGTGAATCATTGTTTGTGAATATTGCTTGGCATATCGGATTCGATTCGCCTAAGATTTTACTTTCATCGAAACAGATTGAGCGATTTAGATCCGGATTCTCAATTGAAACAGAAAATCGCAATCTAGGTGAAAGAGGGGCATATTGTATATCTAAAACTATTGAGTTACAAGCTCTAGATTGCAAAGAATGGCAATTGATTTGCGATGTCCATAAATCTCAGTCTGATATTGTTTTGCTGAATGAACAAATAAAATCATCACAATTGACAATCAAGGAGATCAATACCGATATTGAAAAAGGATCTTATGATTTAATTGCAATTGCATCATCAATAGATGGCATTCAATTGACTGGTGATGAAAAGGTGGATGCAAGACATTATTCAAATACTATGTTTAATGCTATGAGAGGAGGAATGTTTCCACATGGGTATTCAATCGTAACAAGTGATTTTAGCGAGTATATACGAGTTTCCAATAAAGCACTCTATACAAAGTATATCGATTTCCTCTTAAAATTACCAACGCATATTTCAATACAAGAGTTGAAAGGCATAGTTTCTACAGTCAATGATTTACATCTTTTGAGATTAGCTTCTGAATATTTGCCACTCACATTTAGTAGACGGCATGGAGACCCAAGTCGTCCTTGGAACAGATTCTCAATAAATACAAAAAATGATGATGGCTCACTGAAATATGATTTTCAAGGCAATTGGAGAGATATTTTTCAGAATTGGGAAGCATTATCACATTCCTATCCATTATTTGTTGAATCCATGATTTATAAATTCATGAATGCATCAACATTTGATGGATATAATCCATATAGAATACAAAAAAATGGATTTGATTGGGAAACCATTGAAGAACATAATCCATGGTCATATATTGGATATTGGGGAGATCACCAGATTATCTACTTACTAAAACTTCTTGAAATGTATAAAGACACGCAACCTTTCTCTTTTCAGGAGTTTATCACCAAGAATTACTTTGTGTATGCACATGTACCCTATAAGATAAAGTCCTATCAAGACATAGTTAATAACCCTAAACAAACAATCGATTTTGACCATGTACAGAATAACACCATTAAGGAGATGATTCATAAAAAAGGAACAGATGGTGCTCTATTATTGAATCATAAGGGTGAAATCCATAAGGTATCATATCTAGAAAAAATACTAGCAATATCCCTCGCGAAAGTGTCGAACTATGTTCCCGGTGGCGGTATATGGATGAATACACAAAGGCCGGAATGGAATGATGCTAATAATGCACTAGTAGGGAATGGTACTTCAATGGTGACATTACATTATCTCCATCGTTTTATCAATATGATTATTGGGTCATTAGAAAAGTCTAACATACAAACTGTTGAACTCTCAGAAGAGCTATCCATCTATCTACAAAACACAACTACTGTTTTGCAACAATATGATCCAAAAGAATGTACAAAAGATGATGCAAAGAGAAAATCCATCATGGATGAACTTGGTATAGTAGCATCAAGCTATCGTAATGATATTTATGAGAATACATTTTCAGGCAATTATAGTACTATTGAAATCTCTAAGCTTATTTCTTTCTTTCAAAGCGCACTACATCATATTCATGCATCAATTATAAATGGTAAAAGATCTGATGGATTATACCATGCCTATAATCTTTTGACCATTGAAAATGATAAAGCTTGTATTACACATTTACCCGAAATGTTGGAAGGACAAGTCTCTATTCTTAGTTCCGGAAATATATCTCTTCAAGAATCTATTGACATAATAACAGCACTTCGTAAATCGGCTTTATACCGAGAGGATCAGCATAGTTATATGCTCTATCCAATAAAAGAAGTAAAGAACTTCTTACAGAAGAATATCATACCCCATGATTTGGTGCAACAATCAACACTATTAAAACTATTACTTCATGATAACAATCAGTCAATTATTACAAAGGACTCCAATGGAATGTATCGTTTTAATGGAATCTTTAAAAATGCTTCAGACTTGAGAAATTCATTAGATATGCTTGAGGAAAAGTATTTCACTCTTGTAGAAAAAGAAGCAAACATGATTCTATCGATATATGAACATGTTTTTCATCATAAAGAGTTTACAGGTAGATCCGGAACATTCTTTGGTTATGAAGGAATTGGCTCAATTTATTGGCACATGGTCTCAAAACTTCGCTATGCTGTACAGGAAACATATCAAGGTGCAACACAATCTGGCGCAAAACAATCTGACCTAGACAAGCTACAATCACATTATGTTGATATAACAGAAGGATTAGGTATACATAGCTCACCTGAGCGATATGGAGCATTTCCGACGGATCCATATTCACATACCCCATTGCACAGAGGAGCACAACAACCTGGGATGACAGGACAAGTAAAGGAGGATATTCTATGCAGAATAAGAGAATTGGGAGTGTATTACAAATCTGGAATGATCCATTTTTATCCAAATACTCTTTCATTGAAAGACTTTCTGGTTCATGATACAAGTTGTACATATGTGGACATCAATGGAATCACAAAAGCATTGAAGATCAACAAAGGATCACTGTTCTTTACCCTTTGTCAGATACCAATTATATATTCAATCGCTGATGAAAGTAAAGTTGAAATATGTAAAAGTGATGACACCACAGTTAGAATGAATGGTATGGAGCTAGATCTTGTTCATTCTGAAAGTATGTTTAGCAGAGATAAATCTATTAGAATGATACAAGTATCTTTGAATAAACATCAGATTTTACAATGATGTACTACCTTCATTCATTCAAACGAATATCAGAAAATACCATCATGATATTCACATCTCTATTCTTAAGTTATTCCTCTATATTTCCTGCTTCAATGAAATCAGAATCAAAAGAACGATATATCATTTCTGCATTTGAAACATCTGCATCAGGAAAATCACTTCACAAAGTAGATCCAATTCATTCTGAAGTTGGTGATATTTCAATAGTTGTTGATAGTAAAATAACATATCAACAATTACTCGGATTTGGGGGATCATTTACCGAGGCAACTGCCCATGTGTTAAGAACATTGAGTCCGGAAAACAGAGAGCAAGTGCTTAAAGCATATTTTTCAGATGAAGGTGCTAGATATTCACTTACTAGAACTCATATCAATTCATGTGACTTTTCACTTGGTCACTATGCATATGCCATGATTCCCGATGATATCTATCTAGAGCACTTTTCAATACAAAAAGACATTCAAGATTTATTTCCGATCATTCATGAAGCAAAAAAATATTCTCGTGATGGATTCAAACTCATTGCATCACCTTGGACGGCTCCACCTTGGATGAAAGATAATAATAGTTGGATTGGAGGAAAACTACTTGATAACTATCGAAACACTTGGGCATTGTATTATGCAAAGTATATTTCATCATGCAAGAAAGTAGGAATTCCGATCTGGGGTATTACAGTAGTCAATGAACCTCATGGAAATGGAGGAAATTGGGAAAGCATGCTATTCACACCGAAAGAAATGACAGATTTTGTTCAGCATTATCTTGGCCCTACCCTGGAAAAAGAGGGTTTGTCTCATGTGCGAATCCTTGGTTATGATCAAAATAGAGCAGGTCTGAATGAATGGGTTGACGCAATGTTTGAGAATTCATCCACATCAACATATTTTGCCGGAACAGCTATACATTGGTATGAAAGCACCTATGACTATTTTCCTGCTCAACTCTCATATGCGGCTAAAAAAGCACCGGATAAATATTTGATTCAAACAGAAGCTTGTATTGATAATGAAATACCTCATTGGAAAGACGATGCATGGTATTGGAGTGAAGAAGCTACTGATTGGGGTTGGGATTGGGCGCCACCAGAGCAAAAACATTTACATCCAAAATATGTACCTGCATATCGATATGCTCGGGATATCATTGGATGTCTACAAAACAATGTGCAAGGTTGGATTGATTGGAATATGGTTCTAGATAGAAGCGGTGGTCCTAATTGGGCTAAAAACTGGTGTATTGCTCCTGTCATTGCTGATACAATGAAAGATGAAGTGTATTTTACGCCATTGTTTTATGTCATGGCGCACTTTAGCAAATTTATCAGACCCAATGCTTATGTCATAGATAGTAAAATCAATGATGAAGATATCATGACTATAGCTGCTGAAAATCCAGATGGAAGTGTAGCAGTTGTCATATTTAATCCAACCAAAAAATCACAAGTAATAGATATTGTAATTGATTCTTGGACAACCCACACAATCATTGACAAACAAGCATTACAAACAATAGTGTTCACTCCAAACTGAGCAATAATATCATGAATCAAGCAGGATCAAACTCAAAACTTACCTATGTACAAATGGCTGCATTTGGATCAGGACATCTTGTAAATAATTTATTTCCAGGTGCTCTCGGTGTCTTCTCATTTTTTTTGTTGACTACATTTGGAATGGATCCTTTTTTGGCTGGTTTATTAGGCGGGATTCCTAGAATCTATGATGCAATCACAGATCCAATCATGGGATATATATCTGATAATACAACATCAAGATGGGGACGCCGAAGACCATATATTTTCATTGGGGCAATCACAAGTGGGATTTTATTTGCTTGCTTGTGGCAAATGGACACAGCAAATACGCAAACATATAATTTCTGGTATTTCATGTTATTTTCATTGCTCTTTTTGACTGGCAATACTATCTATTCAACCCCATTGATAGGATTAGGGTATGAAATGACATCAGACTACAATGAAAGAACAAAACTGATGGGTTTTTCTCAAACAATCAGTCAATTAGCTTGGATGATTGTACCTTGGTTGTGGGTTATGATAGCCAATCCTGATTTGTATGCAAATCAAGGAATTGCTATTAGGTCTCTGTCTATGTGGGTTGGAGGAGCTTGTTTATTGTTGGGAATCATGCCGGCAATGTTTTGTAGAGAGATTAATCAAGATGCAATTACGAATAGAGATACAATCACATTAAAAAATATTTTCCATAACATGAATGGGCTATGGAACAATATGAAACTTATATCAAAAAATACTCCATTTGTCAAATTATGCATGGCAACATTTTTAGTCTTCAATGGATTTCAAATGGTTGCTTCTTTTAGTTTTTTCATCATTGTGTACTATCTATTTAATGGAAGTTTTGAAAATGCAGGAAATTGGCCGGCATGGTTTTCAACTATTGGAGCAATAACCACAGCTTTTTTCATAATTCCAATTATCACTTGGATGTCTAATAAATGGGGAAAAAGAAAAGCCTTTATAATTTCTACAGCAATTTCCATAATTGGATATATTCTCAAATGGTGGGGCTTTTCACCTGATAATATATGGATGATGTTTATACCCATTCCTTTTCTTTCTTTTGGTCTTGGTGGTTTATTCACGCTAATGATGTCAATGACAGCAGATGTATGTGATCTTGATGAATTGAATAATGGCATGCCAAGAAAAGAAGGTACTTTTGGAGCTATATATTGGTGGATGGTGAAATTAGGCCAAGGCCTCGCCTTGGTTCTCGGAGGATTAGTATTAAAATTCATCGGTTTTGAAGGCGGTGCTGCTTTTCAAACTCAAGAAACATTGATACAACTTCGATTGGCTGATATTCTGATTCCATCAATTACTGCGGGTCTCGCAATCTTGGTTATGTGGAATTACGATTTAGATGAGGAAAAAGCATACGCTATTAAAGCGGAATTAATACAAAGACGCGGAGAATTGTAACAAAATCACCTTGGAACTGTTTACTATGACCCAATGTTATCTCTTTTTATACAAATCACTTACAAGAGTATGTTTATGAAAAAACTTTTACCACTCATTTGCCTCATTATGGCAATATCTGGTCTCCAGGCCCAACCAAATTCAAATGCACCTGCACCCCCATCAAGAAATGCAGCAGATGTTATTTCAATATTTGGTGGAGCTTATTCAGCCATCACAGGTGTGAATTATAATCCTAATTGGGGGCAATCCGGATCTGTAAATACTGCATTTGATCCTGGAACGGGCGATGTAGTTATGGCCTATACTAATTTCAATTACCAAGGAACAGGTTTTGAAGGTAATCCTCAAAATGCATCCGAGATGGAATTCATTCACATTGATGTTTGGACAAATAATGCAACTGTTCTGAAGTTCACTCCAATCGACAATAGTGGAAATGGAGCAGCAGAAGTTCTTGTCGAGGTACCTTTAAGCTCTGGAAAATGGAGCAGCGTGGATTTACCAAAAAGTGCATTCACCGGTATGTCTTGGAAATCTGTCATTCAAGTAAAATTTGATGGCCAAGGTGGCGTTTCCCCTTCCGATATATACTTGGATAACATTTACTTTTGGAAAAAACCTGCAGCATCCGGTGAAGATGCATCCTTGAAAGATCTTCAAATTGATGGTAAAACAATCCCAGGATTTGCACCCAGTGCATTAAAATATTCTTATGGTGTTCCAGGTGGCGGTTCTCTTCCACAAATTTCATTAGCCACTACCAATGATGCAAAAGCAAACACCAAGATTACACAAGCAACTGCAATTCCTGGCGATGCTACCGTGGTAGTGACTGCAGGAAATGGCACAACAACTGCAACATATACCATTTCATATTTTTACAGTTCTCCTGAAGGTCCGGCACCTACCCCAACTGCAACATCTGTTTTGTCAATGTATAGCGATGCATATACAAATGTTGACGTTGATACTTGGAGAACAGATTGGAGTCAGTCAACTTTTGAAGCAACAACAATCAAAGGCAATGCAACTCTGAAGTATACTAATCTTGGTTTTAATGGAATTGAAACCATCAAAAAACCTATTAATGCCTCATCTATGACTACTTTGAATATGGATGTTTGGACTCCAAACATCACTGTATTCAATGTAAAACTAGTGAGTTTTATGGGCGATGGTTTTGGAGGTGCAAATGGTGATTCAGAAGCGAATATCAATGCCAATCTTGTTGCATATCAATGGAACAAAATTGCAATACCACTTGCAGATTTTACTTCTGCAGGTTTAAAGAGCCTTAATGATTTGAGTCAATTGATTTTCACTTCAACGCCATTTGGATCTGGTATTGCATTTGTCGACAATATTTATTTCTCTGGTGCTGCCTCAGGAATTAATGACAATGAATCTACAATCAACATGTATCCAAATCCAGTTACTAATGGCGGTACATTGTATTTCAATGGAGATGTAAGAAATATTGAGTTATTCAATGTTTCAGGACAGAAAATGATGGAAACTCAAGCACAATCAATTAATATCTCAGGTTTGTCACAAGGATTATATACTGTGAAAACAATTGATTTTGATGGCGGTGTAAGCATCCATAAACTCATCGTTAGATAATTGAATTTCTAAAGATTCAAGAGCCCGTCTTTTATAAGGCGGGCTTTTTTATTTTTATCCAATCATCACAGAAGTCATCGTCAGTGAACCCGCTACGGCTATATCATTGAACAGTGAAATGGTATCCTGCTGATCTTTCATCCCCATCACATATAGAAGTGGAATAAAGTGCTCAGGTGTTGGAATTGCAAGCGTGCATGCTGTATTGCTTTTGGGAAGATCAAGCAATCCTTTTGTATTCCCCTTCATGATGAATTCTTTCATGAGATCACTTGCCTCAAGTGCCCAATCAAATGCAAATTGTTCATCCAAGCGTGCCCAATCAACCATGCCAAGATTGTGTACCATATTGCCACTGCCAATCACCAATACACCTTTTGTACGCAACTGTTGTAGTTCTTGAGCAAGCGCATAATGTTCTGCAAAAGACATATTCACATCTATGCTGAGTTGCAAAACCGGGATGTCTGCATTAGGATACACATGTCGCAATACACTCCATGTACCATGATCCAATCCCCATTCATGATCAAGGATTATTTCCTTCATTGAAATAAGTGATGCAGTGTCTTTTGCTAATGCTGGGCTGCCATGTGCTGGATATTGTATCTCATGCAAAACACGAGGAAATCCATAGAAATCATGGATGGTTCGAGGTTCTAGCATCGCTGTAATCTTGGTCCCTTTTGTTTCCCAATGTGCAGAAATGCACATGATTGCCTTGGGTTTATCAAATTTCTGTCCTATCGTTTTGAATGTCTGTGTGAAGACATTATCCTGAATTGCATTCATTGGAGACCCATGACCAAAGAATATGGAAGGCAAACGTTCTGAATTGCTCATGTCTTTAGAAAAAGCATATAATTCATTCAGGTTCATCATGGTTGACATGGAAATCATTCCGAGTGTTAAGAATTGGGATCTCTTCATGAAGTTCTATCACTTTCCAATACAAAAATTGGAGAAGACATCATTGAGTAATTCTTCAGTGTAAATAGTCCCCAAAATCAATCCAATTGTATCTAGTGCCGATCGCAATTCAATGGCAATGACATCAGTTGTCATTCCCTGCTTGGTTAAATTCAAAGCCCTTTCGATTGAAGCGTGATATTCTCGAAGAAGCTTTGCTTGTCTTTCATTGAGGAGGAATGCTTGATGTGTATCGATGCTTTTTGCAGATGAGGATAAGTATGCAATGATTTGATCCAATCCATTGGAGTCTTTTGCTGAAATATGCAAACTCGCATCATTCAATTCATTCGAAATCAAATCGCATTTGTTCTGCACAAGTTGATATGTCACATGCGGATGTTCTTTGTGTACAAGATCAATCAATGATTGAGAATGATACTCGCCACAAGTCACATCATTGATAATGAGAATAATGGTTGCTCTTTTAATAAGTGACAATGAATATGCAATGCCTTCAATTTCAATTGCATCGGATGTTTGTTCATGAATGCCAGCTGTATCAATCAGTGTGAAATTGATTCCATCGATGATCATTGAACCTTCCACAAAGTCTCTAGTGGTACCCGGAATATCACTCACGATAGATCGAGCATAACCAAGCATTGCATTGAAGATGCTGGATTTTCCTGCATTTGGAAAGCCAAGCAATAATACCTGATGTCCACTGCGCAATGTCTTTGCTGTTTCATAACTTTCAATAAATCGTGATGCTCGCACTGACAAAGAATTCAATTCAGTTATTAGTTGCTCTTCCGGAACAAGTTGGATGTCTTCCTGAGAAAAATCAAAATCGAGAATCATGTATTTGAACAAGCGTTCTGTTGCATCACGAAGTGAAGACAATTCTTTTGAAAATGACCCAATAAGTTGTCTGGAAGCGCTTTCCAAAGCTGCAGGGGATTGCAGATGAATGATATCATTTACAGCTTCAGCTTGTGTTAAATCAAGTTTCCCATTCAAAAATGCACGAAGCGTAAATTCACCGGGTTCTGCAAGTGTGGCTCCGGAATGCAATAAAGATTCAATCAATCTTTTTGAAACGATATTGCCACCATGGCAACCAATTTCGATGGTGTCTTGTCCAGTATATGAATGAGGAGAAACATATTTCAAAATGGTGACCGTATCAATTGGAATTTCGCCATCGTGAAACACAGCATAAGAAATCGTATGCGATTCTTTCAACGTGATTGATTCTTGCAAGTGTTTGTCGATGATAATGAAAGCATCCGGACCGGATAATCGAATCATTGCAATGCCGCTCAATCCAGGGGGTGTGATGAGCGAACAAATAGTGGTATCGGTATTAAAATGCATGACCCAATCCGATGTGATATTGCGCTGTCGAAAATTGCGGTATGCGATATGACGCGGAATTTGGATCATAAAAAGGAAATGCCATATCCAACCTGAATGGTCCGGCAGGAGTGTCAAAACGAAATCCTATTCCATATCCATATCCCCAGTTCGCGGGATTCAATACACGACTGATGCTTGCGAGATTATATGTTGATGGTGTCAATCTATTGAATGAATTTCCCCAATCAAAAAAGACAACCAAACCGGAACGTGCTACTTTGTCTGCCCAGAATTCTGCTATGCCTTTTGGTTTGGGAAATGAGTAGCGCAATTCAATTGAACCTTCAACTAAACTGGCTGCCAAGCACGAACAGAATTAGCACCGCCAGCAAAGAAATGTTTTTCGAATGGTGGAGTTGATTTATCTTGATCGGAAAATCCCCAATTCACAATGTGTCCGATTTTGAATTTTGTCGCAAACACAAGATTTCTTTTTACTGAAGAAAAAGTGTGGAATTGTGAAAATACACGAAGAAAATGCGAATAGCCAATATCAGGCGAATATTCAATTTGAGGCAAAGTGAGAAAATATCCACTTGATGGTGTTATAACCGAGTTTCTTCTGTCTCCTGTAAGAGTCAAACCAAGTGTGAATGATGCAGGACTGAACGGCGAATCTTTATAATATTCAGTAAGCGAAGTATATGGTGCAATCAAACGATATAAGGGATCATTTGGATCTGTTGCATTGATATTGAAATTGATCAGCCTTGTAAAATCAAGTGTAGCATCAAAATTCAAATTTGAGAATAAGGTCCACTCCGGAAATGTATTGAAATTTGAAATGCGCAACTGTGGTGTCAATAATTTCAAACCGGTTGGAAGATTTCTCAGAGAAATTTGTGCTGAATAAGTAAGTGGAACTCTGTGTTCGCCGAGAAAGAATGCAAATGGTTGATTAAAATTTGTACCAATTGAATATTCAAATTCCAATCCTCTTTGAGTAGAAAAAACCGTATTAGAAATATCTTGTGCGAGAAGTCGTGAAAAAATAGAAAATGAATTTCCGGTTGATGAAACCAATAAATCAGAGTATGAAGCTTCCAAACCCATATTCAAGAAATTGTCCATCGTTGTACGATTCAAAAACACAGAAAACACAACCTCTTCAGGTTTTTTGTATTTCAGGAGATAAGAAACATTTGCCAATGTATCTGTGCTTGTGATGAGTTTCTTTTTACTTTCCGATACTTCTGAAAAAAACGAAAGTCCAATCAATTGATTTTTTGATCTATTGACTGCTTGCGGTGATAACCAATCATTTGGTTTGATGAAGAGTAATTGTTGAAGCAGATCATCCTTTAATATATTGCCACCGTTTGTATTATGTCAAAATTTGTTCAATACGATATTCTAGAAATGCATATCCTTTTTCAAGAAGTCTTTGGAATGATGCATTGAGCATTGCATTTAAACTATCCTCATCATATGTACGAGGCAATCTCATACGAAAATCTTGATAGATCGTTTTCCAAGGAATAGTATTAACAAACATCGTATCAGTAATCAATAGATCGGTCAATGCATAATGAATTCCCTCTTTACACATGACATCCAGCATACCCAATCCCAATGAATCAATATCAATTCTGAGTTGAATGTCGGCATCGAAATACCCTTTTCTTTGATATAAATTTTGCAAGATTTCCACCCTGTTCATCAATGTCACTGAATCCAGTGCCACTCGGATCTTTCCGGATTTTCCCTCGGGATAATATCGCTTGTATAACTCAGGTGTGAATACATCATTCCAATCCAAATTGTGATTCAAATCCAATTCGGTTGGCAGTGTAATGTTCAATGCATTCAAGATTTGCTGGTTTGAAAGGTGTGCATTCCCGTAAATGCGAATTGACTTTAAAGCAAAACGGCGCGTTTCCGCGCCTTTTGACAATGTTTGACAGAGTGCGGAAAGACAGCAGAAGAATAGAATGAATCGTATTGTTGAAAATATCTTCTGCATAAAGTACTCTGAGTCTCACCCATGAAATGTGAAAAGCAAGTTGTGCCGAACATGGAGATCAGTCATAATAACTGTCTTCATCTTCATCATCAAAGAACAATGTATCATTATTGTTCTCAAATTCCGGCCAAAGATCCTCTATGCCTTCATATAATTCATCATTGTCGTCTAATTCATAGAGGTTTTCAAGTACTTGGGATGGCGCCCCGGTTCTTTCTGCATAGTCGATCAATTCATCTTTGGTTGCAGGCCACGGTGCGTCTTCGAGCGTGTATGCAAGTTCAGGTGTCCAAAACATAGGGTTTCTACTTTTATTTTGATAGTGATAAATAGACAAGATTGCTCAGTGAGGGCGCAAATATGCGTAAAAAAAACTAATTTTGCTGAAATTTCCATGCGCCTTTTCGCAGATACTAGATTTTCATTTCACCATTTCTTTGCCAATTTTTTGCATGTCAGACATTTCTCCTGAAATACTCGCAAAATATGAGCCGGTCATCGGGTTGGAATTACATGCACAATTGTTGACAGATACGAAGGCATTTTGTTCCTGTAAAGCAAGCTATAGTGATATTCCCAATGCAACTGTATGTCCTATCTGCTTGGGTCATCCAGGAACATTACCCGTTGTGAATAAGAAACATGTGGAAATGGCTGTATTACTTGGACTTGCAACGCAATGCTCCATCAGACCTATTTCTGCCTTTGCCAGAAAAAATTACTTTTATCCCGATCTTTCGAAGGGATATCAGATAACACAGTTCAATGATCCAATTTGTTATCAAGGCACCATAACGATCGAAATGGAAGAGTCCATGAAATCAATTGGAATCACGAGGATTCATCTCGAAGAAGACGCTGGTAAGTCCTTGCATGACATAGACATAGACACATTGATTGATTTTAACCGAGCCGGAATGCCCTTGCTGGAAATCGTCTCTGAGCCTGATATGAGGTCTGCAGCTGAGGCCTATCGATATATGGTCACCATGCGCCAATTGGTGCGTTATTTGGGCATTTGTGATGGAAATCTTGAAGAAGGCTCTTTGCGTTGTGATGCGAATGTTTCTGTTCGATTGAAGGGTAGCCCTACTTTTGGAACAAAAACAGAAATCAAAAATCTCAATAGTTTTAGAAATGTTGAAAAAGCGATTGCATTTGAAATTGAGCGACATATCGCATTGATTGAGTCCGGTGGTGAAGTTCGACAAGTGACAATGCAATGGGATGCTGCTTCACATAGTACGAAAGAAATGCGTTCCAAAGAGCAGGCACATGATTATCGCTATTTTCAAGAGCCGGATCTAGGATATGTGCGAGTCAATGAAGAATTGATAACTCAGCAGCAAGAGCACTTACCTGAATTGCCTCTTGCAATGAAATTGCGCTTGAAAGATCAGTATGGGATACCTGGATATGATGCTGGTATTTTGACTGAAGACAAGGACCTTGCATTATTTTTTGAACATACATGTTCGAAGCTGATTATTCAGAGCAAAGAGAGATATAAATTTGTAAGTAATTGGATATTGACTGAGATTTTGAAAATCCTTTCTGACCGAAAAATTGGCATAGCTCAAGCATCCATGATTGCCCCAGAGGCCATTGCAGAGATTGTTGATTTATTTGCTGATGAAAAGATTAGCAGCAAGATTGCAAAAGAGGTATTTGCTGAGTATATAAGCAGTGGAGTATCTCCTAAGGAATATGTTGCACAAAAAGGATTGATGCAAATTTCAGATCATACTGAAGTTGAACGCATCGTTCTTTTATCTCTCGAAGGAGAAGAAGAAAACATTGAAAAATATCGTTCAGGAAAAAACAATCTGATGGGATATTTTATCAGTAAAGTGATGAAGGCCTCCGGTGGAAAAGCGAATCCACGAATGGTGAATGAATTGCTCACACAACATTTACAGTGAGAAGAACATGGCACTTCCCAAAACCCCTTATATATGGATGAATGGAGAATTTGTTGATTGGGACAAAGCAACCATTCATGTATTGTCTCATGTAGTACATTATGGATCGGGTTGGTTCGAAGGAATCCGTGCATATAAAACCCCTTTTGGAACAGGTATTTTCAGATTGCGAGAACACATGAAAAGACTCGAGCAATCAGTGAAATTATATCGTGGAGAAATGCCCTACACAATTGATGAAATGTGTGAAGCAACGAAAGAGTTGGTGCGCAAAAATGGTTTGGAATCGTGTTATATCAGACCAATTGCATACCGAGGATATGAAAATCTCGGTGTATATCCATTGAATTGTCCTATCGATGTATCAATAGCATGTTGGGAATGGGGTGTATATCTTGGTAAAGAGGCAATTGACAATGGTGTTGATGTTTGCGTTTCTTCGTGGCAGCGTCTTCATAACAATGCATTGCCGGCCGCTTCAAAGGCTTCCGGAAATTATCTGAATTCACAATTGATTCGCATGGAAGCAATTATGAATGGATTTTCCGAGGGAATTGGTTTGGACAACAATGGAAATGTTGGAGAAGGAAGTGGAGAAAATATTTTCTTTGTGCATGATGGCATTATTTACACACCTCCGATGTCATCTTCCATTCTTGCCGGAATAACAAGACATTCCGCAATCACCATCGCCAAAGAACTTGGATATGAAGTTCGTGAAACAACTGTGCCTCGTGCTATGTTATATACTGCTGATGAAATTTTCTTCTCAGGCACAGCTGTAGAAATCACACCTGTTCGTTCGGTAGATCGAATACAGGTGAATGAAGGAAAAGTTGGCCCGATAACTAAACATATACAGCAAGCATTTTATGCGATTGTCAATGAAGGCAAAGATGAGCATGGCTGGCTGACATATGTTTAATTGAACAATATAGAATTCTAATACAGGAACGATATCATTATGGCAAAGACCGCCACCAAAACAAAGGCAAAGCCAAAAGCATCGAATGCAAAGA
>RGCF01000441.1 GCA_009919265.1 Bacteroidota bacterium
TAAACCATAAACCATAAACCATAAACCATAAACCATAAACCATAAACCAGAATAACAATGAACTCTGCTCACCTCCGGGATATAAAGGACGGAGCAAAAAAAGTGAATATCACGGACATCGATTACAGAGATATTGATGGCGAATTAACGCCTGAAAAACTGGATGAAATGGAAACTGTCCAATTAGCAATTCGTCTATTTAGTAGTTACATCAAAGACTTAGGCACTTGGATAAAAATCCTATGGGCAATCATCACGCGATACTTTATGGTATTTCTATGTATTGGAACTTACATTGTAATGTTACGATACGAATCAACCCGAATGATAATTATTGGTATGTATATATTTTTCGCCATCTTCTGGAGTTTCTTCCCGTATGCTTTCAAATGTGTAATGATTTACAAAATCACATCGATTAGTTATTGTATTCATACCATATTTTATGCATGTATAGGAATATTATGTTGGATAATTGCTCTTGCAATGTATAATACAGCGGAATTTGAGAAGGCAAAAACATATGGCAAGCGAAAATTCGAAGAAGCGAGAGAACGGCGACGAGCAAAAGAAGCGGAAGAAGGCGGCAAGAGCGAAACTACAGCAGAAGATTTGTTTGGAGCGAAAGATACAGGAGAAAAGGTAAAACGCAGACGAGAGAAGGAAAAAAAAGAAAAAGAAGAAGAAGACAGAAAGAGAGCAAGTCGGCGGTAAGTGGGGGGGGGTTGCGCCGGGGGTTGCGCCCCCCAACGACGCTAGGGGGGTTGCGCCCCCCAACGACGCTAGCTCCGCTCAATACCCACATCAGACCCAGAGCATACCCACACCATACCGAGAGCATACCCCAGAGCATACCCAGAGCATAACCGGAGATACATCACAAAAAACCCGAGGTCGGCAGCCGTAAGACTTGACCGGCGAAGCAGGTGAACGAAGCAAATGAGCGAAGCGAATGAGCGAGTGAACCAAGAGTGAATATAGACGGCGGACTTATAACAACGAATACCCTCGCGTCCCCCCGTAAGAATCGACCGTAGGGGTTGCGCCCCCCCAACGACGCTAAGCTTTCCCCCGTAAGAATTGACCGTAGGTAAATATCGACGGCGGATGTGTGTAGATGGAAAGAATAGTGGTTGCTATAAGTCCGCCGTCCATATTCACTCTTGGTTCACTCGCGCATTCGCTTCGCTCATTTGCTTCGTTCACCTGCTTCGCCGGTCAAGTCTTACGGCTGCCGACCTCGGGTTTTTTGGGGTGTATCACCGGTTATGGTCTGGTTATGCTCTGGTTATGCTGTGGGTATGGTGTGGGTATGGTGTGGGTATTGAGCGGAGCTAGCGTCGTTGGGGGGCGCAACCCCCCTAGCGTCGTTGGGGGGCGCAACCCCCCTCCCAGATACCCCCCTGCGACCACAACACGGTATAATGAGGAATACAGTTCGAATTTCGCGTCATATGATTATATTCATCCTGATAACCATCATATACATTTAATAATGGTATATACTCGCCGCCACCGCCGCTGCCGTCGATAAAATAACCAATACGACCATTCCCCTCAAAAAACAAACGAAAGTATGGAGCCATTGTGGCATACGAATCAGGAAGACATTCGTCGTCGTCGACGTCGTTGTGCTTCCGCCAATGCTTCCGCCAAATATCCCCAAGCAAACCAGGCCCAGTAACAAACAAGGGGCGAGTCATCCAACCAACAGTAATAGATGAATTCAACGAATCAATATCTAGACCATAACCGCCGGTCTTTGCGAAAGTAACAATACTACGAATACAATCCAATAATATAGGATTTTTGGGTTTTGTTATAATGAACGCATTATGAATACCGAAACGGCGAGAAGGCCATAAGCCGATAGAGTCGCGTTCGAGAACCAGGAGGCAATCACCACCCGCCAGACCACCAC
>RGCF01000442.1 GCA_009919265.1 Bacteroidota bacterium
CAGATTGTTTTTCCAGGTTTCACAACAAAAGAGTATAATAGATATGCTTAAAAGTAATTTCGAGGATTTCGTAGAACAAAAAAACATTTTTGTAGAAGTGGCAAAATTTGGCAAATACAAAAACATTCATCCCAATTTTCAAATGTTCTTGTTATTCTGTGGAGCAAATTTAATGGACCCTGAAATTGGCATGGAGAATCTCAAAAATGATTCATCTTTTGTGAATGAATTTTGTGAATGGTATAAGGAGCAAGGATTATAATTTCCAGCTTTCACAATCTAAGAGTATAATAAATATGAATGAAGAAGATTATGATGAGCAAGATTTTCCTGGAACACATTTACATCTGTCAAGTAGCGAATGGCTTCAAGCAGCTGTAAATCAATCTGTCCAAGAAGAAACAACACCTGAACCAGAGCTTTGTAGCTGTCGTGGTTATGGATGGATTTTATCAGATTATGACTCTTGGCATGAATGTCGTTTTCACAAGGGTATGCCTCACCCAGATTTTGATTTTTAATCCCCTCCAGGGACTCTCAGATTGTTTTTCCAGGTTTCACAATCTGAGAGTATAATAAATATGAAACTTTTAACAATTTACGAAGATGACCCATCACTACTTGGCTCCCCAACGTTCTGTGCTATTTTCGAGTGCTTAGCAAGGGTGCCTCACGAAAGCAGAGTGGTTAGCCCAAGAATTGGCTCAATCTCTATCACTTCTGATGGTTTTATTATCGCAGATGGCAACTTTCTTGGTAGTGCAGAAGACTTAGAAAAAAACCTTTATGGGCTTTGCGAATATTTTGGAGTTGAAACTTTTGAAGCAGACATTTTGCTCAAGAACGCTATGGATTGGCGACGAGGTGGCAATGCCTACGACAAAATCGAAGTGCATCATGTCTAATCTTATCCCCTCATGGGGATGTCAAACCGTTTTTCCAGTTTTCACAATCTGAAAGTATAATAGACATGGATTACGATTTTCCTGACTACGATTACCCAGATTTTGGATTCGACGAGTATGGCGATTGGGACGCTATGCAATGCTCTGCTGGTGACTACAACACTTGGGAAGAAAACCAAGTTTGGTTGGATAGCATCCGCGACGCCGAAGAGGGCTATGCCGAACCATTCGACGACGACCTGTGGGACGATAACCACGATTGGTTCGGCGGTTTGAGTGACACTTATGAAACAGAAGAGTATAATAGATATGACTGAACAAGAAATAATTGATAAATACACTGTACCACCCACTCCTGCATACATAGATTGGCACGAGATTTCAGCTCACGAAACATTATCTGAAGATTTTATCAGAAAGTATGCAGACCGTGTGAATTGGAATTATATTTCATACTACCAAACACTATCTGAAGATTTCATTCGTGAGTTCAAAGACCGTGTGTTTTGGAGCGGGATTTCACATAACCAAAAACTATCTGAGAATTTCATCAGAGAATTTGTAGACTGTGTGGATTGGGTTTGGATTTCAGCTAAACAAACACTATCTGATGAATTCCGAGAAGAATTCAAACACAAGTTGAGAGTATAATAGATATGAGAATCTTATCAAAAAATGAAAAATTTCGCCTTGAGTGCAATTACGCTCAGATGGAAAGCTGGAAAGAAGAAATCACGGAATGGTTTGAAGAAAATGAGCAACTGTTTGAAAGAAGCGATAGAAACCCATATGTATTCTACATTTTAGAAGATGCCGAAGGAAATTATTCAACGGCTTGGCTTACAATTAGCCCTTTCCACTTTGAAAAGAAAATCGTGGGAATTATCGAGTTATTTGGTAACTCTGGCGAAGTAGTGCCAGTGCTTCATACTACTAAACCAGAACTGATAGAATTCTACACAGAAACACTAGGGACTAAACTTGAATCCAAAACGCTATGGGAG
>RGCF01000443.1 GCA_009919265.1 Bacteroidota bacterium
TTTCATCTGAGAAATCATAAGGAAAGTCTTGAGAAACTTCCTCAATATCACCTACTTAGATCATTAATAGATAAAGGTATAGCATATCATCATAGTGGCTTAGTCCCTATGCTCAAGGAGATTATAGAAATTCTGTTTTCAAAGGGCTTCATCAAAGTTCTGTTTGCAACTGAAACATTTGCAGTAGGTATCAATATGCCAACTAAGACGGCGGTCTTTGTGGGAGTCAAGAAATACGATGAGCTATATCAAGATATGAGAGTCTTAACAACTGCTGAATATCTTCAGATGGCAGGTCGCGCAGGCCGCAGAGGGTTGGATACAATGGGTACTGTTATTTATCTTCCAGATAAAAATCCCATTGAGCCACATGAAATGCGTGCAATGTTGTGTGGTGGAAGGGCCGAGGTAACATCTCGAATGGAATTTGACTATGACTTTATCCTAAAGACAATACAGTCTGGAAATCGCACATGGCTAGATATCTTGGAGAAATCCTATTGGCGTAGACAACGTCAGGTTCAGATTAATGACATTATAAACGAGCAGGTAAAACTTAAGGAAAAACTTGAATTAATTCAGTTGAGTTCAGATGAGATGGAAATTGTACAGCAAAAACTGGACCTTGAGCAACAGCTATTAACTCTGACAAATGCAAAAAGAAAAAAAGCGGAACTTCAATTGCTCAGATGGAAAGACGAATATCGTGGAATTAAGTGGGAGAATGCTTTAAAGTCATATGATGACATTCAAAATATTCAGCGTTCTCTTAGTAAATCTAATAAAAATCTTAATATTCTTTTAGACACTTCTTCAGATGTGGAACGTAAAATCAAAGTGCTAGAGCAGGCTGGTTTTCTGAAACCAATGGACGACCCTAAGACTCATACAAAAGATTCACTTACAACCGTTGGGGTCTTAGCCACCGAATTAAATGAGTCAGATGCCCTTCTAATTTCTCAATTTTATCTATCATCAAAGTCTAAGGATCTTACACCTGAGGAATTGCTTTGTGTTCTTGCTGGTTGTATTATGGATGGAAAGATGGATAGCGACTCTTCTCTATCAGATATCAAGGTTCCCCAAGCAGTTAAGGATAGTCTTTACTGTTTAACAGGCTTTTGGGATGATTTAAGAAAAGTCGAAGAAGAACAACTATCTGTAAAATCTAACTGGAAAATGAGTACTTCTTGGATTGGTCCGATGTGGGATTGGATGAATGGTGATGCAGTAGCAACTATCTGCCAGACATATGGTATCTATGAGGGTAATTTAATAAGATCTGTTCTAAAACTACAAAATATGCTAGATGAGTGGAGGTCCATGGCGACATTCTGTGAACACACGGATGTTATGGATAAGTTTAGAGACGCCCACCATCTTCTTCTTAGGGAGGCGGTTATACAGGACAGTCTTTATCTTCATATGTAAGAAGTTTGAATTTCAGGATGAAGTTTAACTAATTCTTGTCTTACAAACCAGGATGGCTTATGAACACCAAATGCTCTTGGATAAAAAATAGTATGAAGGGCAAACTTATTACATTCTTCATCTGTATCTCCTAAATCTAAATTTAATTTATACAATCCTGACACAAAATATACATCTTCCGCAAATGTCTCCAATGGATTATCTTTACTTAGATGTTCTTGACCTAATGGTGGATGATCTAATGTTTTGACTGGTGGAAATGTATCTATTATTTTTATCATATCCTTACGTTTTCTTAATGAAAGTCCTCCATTGTAATTCCAGAATGGTGTATTAAATTCACAATGAGCCCATTTATAACACATATTTCCTCCAATGTATGATTTATTTCTAGAAACAAAATAGTCTATCGTATAGGGTGGCTCATTCATAATCCATGCATCTGTTTGAAATACTAAAA
>RGCF01000444.1 GCA_009919265.1 Bacteroidota bacterium
TAATCGATACATTTTGATAGTAGTAGCATAGTATATATAATATATCTACAGTTGTCTTATGAAAGACGTCAAATATTTTCAATATAAATGTGCCACCCGGCTTCTGTATTGCCAGGGCATAATATACTTCACACAATATCAATTGAGTTGCCATTCGCTCTTGTCGGTTGAAGTCTACTGAAAAATCAAACCCACCATCCGCCGTAACAATATCCATATTATTTTTATATTTTTCGGCACAATAAAGGAAATTCTCTAATGAAATTAGATTCCCCGTCTTATCTGCTCCATTTTCAATGATTACTGTGGGATGGTTTTCTAAAAACGTGCGTGTTTTCTTCCAACCCGGGCATATTGGGTCATCATTGACGAGTGTCATTCCATAATACCGGTCATTTGCGTATATAGTGCTCGCTTCATTTTGAGTATCGAAAATACGGCGCGATAATTTCATGTATTCTTGTTCTTTCATATATTCGTCGTGGAATTCGGTATTTCGTTTAAGAATTTGTATCGGTACCGATGCCGATGCCGATGCCGATGCCGATGCCGATGCCGATGCGGTATTACCTTCGGTTTGTCGTGCCGTCGTCTGCACACGCCGCTGATACTCTGTTCCTCGTAAATAAGCAATTGCTTCTATAAACCCACCAGGTCCTTCTGCAAGATGGAATGTCTTGATACCCGCTTTACTTTCGGGTCGCGGGACATATGTATGCTCATACTGAGATAAAAGGTTATTGTTTTTCACGATTTCAATCATCTTGTAAAACGAACGCGACAATGGTCGCAATTTACTAATATTTGTTTTATTCCCACTAATGTTACTATGTATATACTCATATGGATTCGTGAATTTTTTGATATTATCCCACGTGTCTTGGTATTTCTCTATCTGTTGTTTGATATCGCATAGATGTGAATATATCGAGGAGGAGATATATACGCGATTTTCGCGATTACGAGCAATATTCAGAGCAAGAGGGATATATTCCAGGTCAGATTCAACAACGAGGTCTACTTGAGGCAATAAAAAATAATTAAAGTAAGACAATACTGGCCCCGATTGGTTCGTTTTATTATATTGTTCTGGAGTTTCGATTGTTTCTGTTATATTGCTGATACAACCCGACGATGACGACGACGACGACGACGACGACGACGGTAACACAGGTTTAAAACAATTTTTTGGGGATTTTTTAAACATGTATATCGATTATATTTCTACTTGAAATGTTTATAAGTTCGTTTTCTTCTTCGTTTGTCGTTTCGGTTTCGCTGCTTCGGCGGGAGCAGCAGCAGCAGCGGCAGCAGCAGCGGCAGAAGGAGGATTATCGATGTCAGCCTGTTCTGCGGCGGATGCCTTTTTTGTGCGTTTTTGTATTTTTTTCTCGATTTGTTCAATTGGAGCGGATGGTTCGATTGCCGCTTCTGACGCTGCTTCTGACGCTGCTGCTGCCGTAGGAGCTTTTAATGTAGACACTCGTTTCAGTTTGGGTTTGTTTTTCTGTGTAGTAGCGGCAGCGGCAGCGGTAACAACCGGAGCAGAAGCAGAGCCAGTAGCCGCGGTTATCGCTTCGAACATATCAGCTTCCTTTTGTCTTTCGATAATATGTGCTGCTATCGCCGGTTTCGAAGCAACATCAATCGGCCGTGATGCTTTCGCGATTTTTTCAAGAGCAGAACTTTCATCGGCGGCTTCCAAACTCGCTTCACCAGCACGGTTCTGCTCTTCTTGAAGTCCAGCATAAGTCAAGAAACTGTTCTTTAATTGCTTTGCGTTGATATTACGGTTCTTACGGAATATAAAGTAACGATTATAGAATGAAATCTGTTTCTCTTCTGGTGACATATACATTGCTGACCCGTATTCTTGTTGACATCTGCGTT
>RGCF01000445.1 GCA_009919265.1 Bacteroidota bacterium
ACTTATCCGTAAAAATAATATATGAAAACATTTTTGAAAAAAATTAACAATATATCAAAACTATTTATATAAGAAAAAATATATTTAAATTTAAAATATGGAAAACAATCAGAATAACGATTTAACGGTTTGGCAAAGGTTGTCAAGAGCCTTTGGTCCTAACTCATTATTAAATCAAGATTATCCCACATATTCATTAGACAAAAAAGAGTTGTTGAAAACAACTTCTCGAGCCGAATATGAAAGGGAAAAGTTACAAGCACAACAAACATATTATTTAGCTAATCAATGGACTAAAATAGAAAGTAATCTCTATACTCAAGCAGTATATTATGAACCAACTAGATTAGCGTCATTCTATGATTATGAAAGTATGGAGTATACACCTGAAATCAGTGCTGCTTTGGACATATATGGTGAGGAATCAACTACAGTTGATGAAACCGGTCACATGTTACGTATCTATTCAGAATCAAAAAGGGTGAAATCAATCTTAGACGATTTATTCAACAACGTTTTGGATATAAATACAAACTTAACGATGTGGACAAGAAATACTTGTAAGTATGGTGATAACTTTGTTTATTTAAAACTTGATGCTGACAAGGGTGTGATTGGATGTCAACAATTACCGAATATTGAGATTGAACGTCTCGAAAGAGGTATGGCCGCAAAGGCCGCCAACTTAGAAGAACCTGTTGAAAACAAAGGTTTAAGGTTCAAGTGGAAGGCTAAAGATATGGAGTTTAACTCATGGGAGGTTGCTCACTTTAGATTATTGGGTGATGATAGAAAACTACCATACGGAACATCTATGTTGGAAAAAGCAAGACGTATTTGGAAACAGTTATTATTATCGGAAGATGCGATGTTAATCTATAGAACTTCGAGAGCACCTGAAAGACGTGTATTCAAAGTATTTGTAGGTAATATGGACGATAAAGATGTTGAGGCATACGTACAACGTGTTGCAAACAAATTCAAACGTGACCAAATAGTTGACGCTAAAACCGGTAACGTAGATATGAGATTTAACCAAATGGCGGTTGACCAAGATTATTTCATACCAGTTCGTGACCCAGCACAAACGATGCCAATTGAGACATTAGCAGGTGCTCAGAACCTTTCAGAAATTGCGGATATTGAATACATCCAAAAGAAACTTTTGACCGCTCTACGTGTTCCAAAATCTTTTCTAGGATTTGAAGAAACCGTTGGTGATGGAAAAAATCTTTCTTTACAAGATATTCGTTTTGCAAGAACAATCAATAAGATACAAAAATCTATGGTTGCAGAATTAAATAAAATAGCAATTATTCATTTGTTCTTATTAGGGTTTGAAGACGAGTTGTCAAATTTTACGCTGACCTTAATCAATCCGTCAACACAAGCTGACTTATTAAAAGTTGAGGTTTGGAAGGAAAAAATATTATTATACAAAGATGCTGTTACAGCTATTGAAGGAATTGCTCCGGTATCTGTATCTTGGGCTAAGAAAAATATTCTTGGTTTTTCTGATGAAGAAATCAAACTTGATTTACAACAACAACGTATCGAGAAAGCCGTAGGTGCCGAACTTACAAACACACCTACCATAATAACACATACAGGTATTTTTGATAATATTGATAAATTATATGGAAACATGTCAGGAGGTACCTCAACAGGAACTGGTGAACCGTTACCACCATCGGAAGGTGGAGGTGGAGGAGGTTCCTTTTCAGATTTAGGTGGAGGACCTGAAATAGGGTCAACACCTGAATTGGGTGGAGAAGCAACCCCACCAGGTCCGGAACCAGGGGGAGAAGCCGGAGTTACACCTGAATCATTCAACAAAGACAATTTAAAAATTTTATTAGAAAATGATAACTTGATTGAAGAAGATTCGT
>RGCF01000446.1 GCA_009919265.1 Bacteroidota bacterium
TCGACATCAATAGTTATTCAATTGAAGACCTTATGGAAATTTATAAAATCCCAAAGAACCAGAAAGGTAATGTGACCGAAGACTACGTGAAAAATATGACGAAGGAAATCGTTCAGCAATATAAGAATTATAATGCGTCAGGTATCGGTGGTGATATGCCGTTTTCCGAAAATTATAGCGAAGATGACGAGTATGTCGTATTTTTCAACGAAGCCCAAAAAAGGATACTTCAATATCTTCAGTCTGGCGTCAGTTTCATCACCGATGCAAATCTCTCATCATCATCCGGTAAAACCATCGAAAATCAACTCATCCAAAAGTTCGCACCATCTTCGATTCTTAGTGACGGGGATAAACTTGTGATGATGCCGAAAGAAGATGTTCGTGTTCAAAACATCAATCCGAATCTAATCGCTACACCATCTATTATCCACGAATACGCAAAAGGCGTGATTAATCCTCTCGAACGACGCACAATAAAGCGTGTCATTAGTATCGATACGCTATTTCGAGAGAATCACGGAACGACATCATCGGCCGACTATATCTGGAATTTACCGACACCAATTAATAATATTCTCTCGATGAAAATCGTCTCGATGGAATTCCCGAATATGATAAAAATGTTCTCGAATGACCGAAAAAATAATATTTTCACGGTTCATCTCTATAATGTTCCACAGAGGTATATCGAAGGTGGTATAACAAAGACCGTATTTATTAATCACACCGAAACCGTTATTATTCCAGAGGGATTTTTGATTTCATCGGATTTTCAAATTCTAGTGAGCAATCACTTGATTAATTCTCTCCCTCCTGTTGCGGGAACTGTTGTCGCGGATTTAGTTGATATATCGGGCGTATTAACATATGTTCCGCGCGCTACTTCGGCACATACAGCCGCAGCATCAAACCAACTTGTTTTTAATGGACTCAAATATATTATTGCGGAAGTGAGCGATCTTTCAACAAAAAGCATATTTCGTTCGAGAGAAACGAGTGATACCGTGCCACCACTTCCGACATCTCCGAACGATCCAAGTTATCGTGCGTTTGCGGGGTCATATACAACAAACTATCAATATTCTCCGAATTTCTGGTTTAAATTGGATTTTAATATACAAGACGACAAATCATTTACAGACTATTATAAAGAAGGTGGAATCTATGTGCGGAAAATAACAACACAAGATATTTCATATAATGGTCAAACGATATCAGTGATGGTGGATCCAGACCCGAATAGCAATGAATGCGCAAGTTCCGCGTCGGCGCGCACACACATGACATCGAAAACGCTACAATGCTTTCGTCCCAAACTGGACCCGAATACTGGTAAGGTGACGCGGTCAAACACGAAGATGCGACCGCTCTATAAAAATGCTGGTTGGTCGATCGGTTTCTATAAAGATACTTATATCGTTGATAAACCCTATGTTTCACAGACGCGTTTTGATCCGAATGCGACATACCAACCACTAATGTTTAATCGTTATGTTGAAAGCGAGTCGTCTTATGGTAGTGCTATGACACAGTATTTCTTTTTAGAATTGGACGATTATAATCGAAATTTTACGTCGAATACAATTATTGCGGAAACGGGTGGTGGAACACATTTAGGAAATAATGTAATTGCCAGAATTCCGATGACTGCTCCAGCGTTAAATACGAATTACACAAGTCCAAGTGATTTGATATTTAAGCAGAGAGATTATTTCGGACCAGTGAAAATCGAGAAAATACATTTACGATTGGTTGATCGGTTTGGAGAGACTTTAGATGTACAAAATAATGATTATTCTGTAGCAATTGAATTAACAACGACCTACTAATGGAATGGAATGGAATGGAATGGAATAGAATGGAATGGAATAGAATGGAATGGAAT
>RGCF01000447.1 GCA_009919265.1 Bacteroidota bacterium
AGCAATGGCATTGCGCAAGCAATTCTCATTATTGACATAAGCAGGTTTGACTTTGGAATATCCTGCATCAGATATGCGATATATGATGTGAAGATTCATCACATCTTATGATCTTTACCACCAAATCTCCATGAGAATCCAAGATTGATGACATAATCAGCAAATGCAGCATCACCATTGGTGAAGACACCATTCACTCTCGTTTTTTCCAAATCATCATAACTTTGTACGCGATTTCTGTAAACCGCCAATGGAAGGCTTGCAAATACTGACATACCATCAAATGCATATGATATTCCTGGTTCGACAGATACAGCATAGCCGGGTCTTCTGAATCCACGGCTTCCACCAAATGCGTCATGAGATGGAACGCCCTCTACTCTTCCACCTACATAACCACTAAAACCACTTGTTGTATTATAAAACGCACCAATTCTTGCGCCGTATTGATCAGGAACGGAAAACTCCAAGATATTACCGAATGCGTCTTTTCTCAATGTAGGAATCCCATTGGTCTCACGGGGATTGAATAAATAGAAAGCATTTGTTGTAATAGCAATTGTGGAACTTATAGGATGATATCCTTGAAGATCAATTGAAATTCCAGTACCACCATCACCCAATTGAATGGATTGATCAACGAACTGCATCATATTTGTATCACGCTTTGGACCTTGATTATAAAACAAATCCTGACAATCAAATTGTCCATTGGGAAGTTTAACACCAAGTCCAATAGCATAATTAAAATCTTGTTCAAATGGCTCAAATAACCAATAGCCTATTCCGAAACGCATATCAGACAATCCGGAAGATGAAGTTGAATGTCTTTGTCCCAATCCTGTTGGAGGATTTCCACCATGTTCATACATCGATGAACGATTATGATGCATATATGGCAATGTAGCGGTAGCATACAATTGATCGGTTATGCCATAATTTAATGTGACATCCAAAAAACTAGACCAATTCCAAACCTCAGTACCATTGGCAACTCTTTCTGGTTCTTCATGATCACCACGAAAATGTCTGAATGATTCAAAATATCTAAAACCCGAAACAACATTCCATTCACCGGGTGAGAGATTTATTCCCATTCCCATTGAATTTGATCCGCCGCAAGAACTCATTCCGCGTGTAGCAACACAACCTTGTGCATTCAATTCAACATGAAGAATGCCTAAAAAGGAAAAGAGAAAAGCTAAATATGTTTTCATGGTGTTATCCATTATTGTTTAATTACTCTACATCTGTAAAAATTTCCAGTAGAACCACATAACCGAATTTCATATACTCCAGTTCCAAGTCCAGAACAATCGAGCGTTATGTCATTCAGGTCAAATTGTCCCACAAAATTACGTATAATTTTACCTTGAACATCCATGATTTGTATGGATGTTACATATTTTCCTGACAAAGGGATCGTTACCATGCCTGAAAAAGGGTTTGGATAGACCGCCAAACATTCTATCTCCTCCTTTACTAAACTTGGTGCTTGAGGGATACAACCTAAAGCATAAAACTCTGCAACAGTGGTCCAAGGTTTGCCATTCACTTCTTTCAATGATCGAAATTTTACATAACGAGCTGTAATGCCAGCTGTGTCCAACAACAACCACTGGATTGCATTATTATTTTCAAATGTTGCCGGATATGCCTTTCCCCAATTTGATGTATCATTGGTAACATAAAACTCTGCTTCTTTTACACGACCATTCACACCATCCGATCTACCTTGATATGCAATTTTGAAGAGCTTATAAGCAAATCCAAAATCGATTTGCATTTCATGTGGAATTGTATCATTTCCTGTGCTCCATCTTGTATGCCAAATGGTATTTGGATTACCATCTATAGCCATGACTGC
>RGCF01000448.1 GCA_009919265.1 Bacteroidota bacterium
TTTCAAGATTACATCTCACCACATAAAATCGGACTGAAAAACTCCCTCCATCTTCATAGATGATATCATTTGTATGAAAGTGCTCATAAGGTGGTTGAAAGTCACAGTGTAATTCTTCATATAATTCTCTTTGCAGTGCTTCTTCGATTTCCTCCCCTTCTTCAACTTTACCACCTGGAAATTCCCATTTTAACGGATAGGTTCCGCTAGCAGATCTTTGCGCGATGAATACTTGTTGATTGGAATTAATGAGAATTCCGACTACTACTTGTTTTTTCATGGTTTTGACTTCATATCTTGAATCATTTCATCAAAAACATTCTTTTGAAGAATTCTGTCTTGTTCAGTGACTTTAGCTCTTCCTTCAAGTCTTGTAATGACATGAATCCCTGATTTTGGAAGAGATATTTTTTTCATCTCAGGCTTTGCAGTTTCAATGCCATTATATAGCATGACAGCACTGACTCTGTCAACAACATCATCATAGAGACTTTTATATATGGAGACTGATGTAGATTCAGGAAATCGAATACCTGATTCTAGATCTTTTCTTGTGATGGAGATAATATCTTGTAATTGTTGAAGTGTTTCTTGGGGTCTAAATTTATACCAATGTTTTCTTTCTTCATCGGTCATTTCACCGGACTCAATATATCCAAGCATGGGGCCGAAGATACCAATCATCGATAGACTTTTATTCGAAGGAACAATGATTGGGTCAATGAGGAATACATGTTGTGGCTTTATGGAATTCGCAAAGAATGATTGAGCAAAGAGATTGACGATCAGAGGTCCACCAGTTGAAGAACCTGCAAAGGAAATATTGCGATATCCTGCTTTTACAAGTTCTTGATACTCTTGAATGATACTTGCCTGCCAATCCTTCCATGTAGAATTCTTGAATTCTTGATATGTTCTGCCATGTCCACCGAGAAGAACTTGCGAGACCATGATTCCCGCATTGGTTGAATCCACATAGTCTTTGAATTCCTTCCATTCAAAAGTGGTAGCAGTGTACCCATGAGCGACAATAATGACCGGTTGTTGTTTTTCTTCTTCTGTTGGATTAGGTTTTGATTTAGAAATCAAATATTGTTCAGGGGAATACAGAGAAGGATCGAAGAGAAGATTTCCATCTAAGTCTACATCGGTGATATTGGGTTCGCCGGCACATCCGAAGATGAAGAGCACAATTATCAGAGATAGATATTTCATGATCCAAGCCTCCATAAGAATGTGCATTGGACGAATAGCGGATATACAGTTCCGATTCCGGAAGAACCATCGCTGGTAATAAGATTATATCCTATTCCGGCTTGCATTGTTAATGGAAAGACAAAAGAATACTGTGCTCCTGCTTCAAGTGAAATCAGAGGCATGGATGCATCAATATCATCAAAGTGAGAAGATTCATAATCAGCGAAGCAGTATCCTGCATTGAGTTTGGTATATGGAGTAAACGAAGCAGATGAAAAATGATATGTGGAAGATATTTGCAGATTATCTTGAATGATGGCATTTGATTGAATTGCCGAACCACATCTTGAAGAATAATAATTTGCGCTGAAGGATAGATGATTATCAATTAGATTTTTTGGAGCATATTCTATAGATATTCCATTTTCATTATACATTCCAATTGATTGTTGGAATCTAATTCCAAGAGAGATATCATCGGAAATGAGAAGATTCTGATGCAAAAGAAACATCACAAGAATTGTATGTACGAGCCTGATTATGTTCATAATATCATTGAAGGAAATAGTACAAATCAATCATAAGTTACTAAAATGCAAGAAGCCCCAATCGCAATTGATTGAGGCTTCTTGTAGAAAAAGATGACCCGGCAACTACCTACTCTCC
>RGCF01000449.1 GCA_009919265.1 Bacteroidota bacterium
TAAATGTTGTCGTACTCTAGACCACATTTCAACATCAAGCATTCGTTCTTCATCAATTGCATGAGTTAATTTTTCTTCTACGGCTTCCATGACTCGTTTCATCATTTCTGCAGCAGCTTTTCGTGTAAATGTTATCGCGACGATGGATGATAAGTCAATTCCCGGATATTGTTCCAACATATGGATGAATCTCTGCACCAATACCCTTGTCTTACCGCTTCCAGCCCCGGCGGAAACGGATATATGGCGATCTAATGCCCTTCCAAGTAGTTGTTCTCTTGTCTCTTTCATGATCTTTTGCAGAGAAAAAAAAGCCCGACGGTGAGTGCACGGTCGGGCTTTGAATATTCAAGGCGTGAAATTATTTCACGATTTCAAGCAATTCAACTTCAAATACCAATGTTTCATTTGGGCCGATTGCATTTCCGGCTCCGCGCTCACCATAAGCAAGTTCAGCAGGGATATAGAATTTATATTTTGAACCTTTGTTCATAAGTTGAACACCTTCTGTCCACCCTTTGATAACACCATTGAGAGGAAACTCAACTGGCTCACCACGATCTACTGATGAATCGAATGTTGTTCCATCAAGAAGTTTACCTGTGTAGTGGACTTTTACTGTTGAAGAAGCTGTTGGCTTTGGACCTGATCCTTCTGAAATCACAGAATATTGCAAACCACTTGCTGTAGTTTTTACACCAGGTTTGTTTTTATTTTCAGCAAGAAATTTTTCGCCTTTTGTTTTATTTTCTCCACCTTTTTTAGCGGCTTCTTCTTGAGCTTTCGCCATGATTTCTTGTTGGAATTGAGTCAAACAATCACCCATTTCCTTTTCTGTCATTTGTGTTTTAGCGCCTGTATATGCATCGAGCAAACCCTTTACCAAAATATCTGTTGAAATGTCAACTTTTTGGTCTTTCAAGTTTTTACCGATGCTTACACCGATACTATAACTTGCTTTGTCTTTTTGGTTTTCGAGTTTCATTGATGCTCCTTTATCGGAAGATTGTGAACATGCTTGTACGGAAAATAGTCCGATGCATGCCATTGCAATGATTGCTGAACGGATCATGTATTATCCTTGATGAATAGAATTAATGAAATAAGTGGCACGAAGATAAGGATTTATGGTCAAACCTTTGCTGTTCACTTTGATAAAGCGATGGATTCCCAATCAGTTAACGGTGATAAAAACAATGTTTCGCCATGTGTTGAATACCCTGGTATTGGGGTCATAAGTGCTCGCCCTTTCTTTCGTAGCTCTAGAAACATCTTAAAATCATTTGGACAATGTCCTTTATTGGTCCATTTCCTGAGGATTTTGATGTCTTGTTTCAATGTTTTCACTTTGCATGCAAATGTCATTGTCGTGCTATTGGTAATTTTCCAATGACTTGAACCGATGCAATATACTTTGGTAGGCTCCCCGCCATCATCATCAATAAATGGGTTTCCCCCGGCTGAGGGAGCTCTATATTTATCGGGGTGATCATATAAACTGCAATAAGACGCACCAAATGCAAGTGCTTCGTGCAGTAATGTTTGCGATCCGTGGCGATGGAGATAATCATTCTCAAGATGATAGACGATATCTTCATCCTTCATGGTCAAAGCAAGATCAAGACCAAGATTGAATGTTCCTGCGCCATGCCCCACTGAAACCCTCGTGATATCTTCCGGCTTTACATACTTGCATATCATCGCATATGTTTCTTCGCTGACATTATCTGCAATCACATGAAATATTGCATTGTCAAAAACAGCAATGGCATTGCGCAAGCAATTCTCATTATTGACATAAGCAGGTTTGACTTTGGAATATCCTGCATCAGATATGCGATATATGATGTGAAGATTCAT
>RGCF01000450.1 GCA_009919265.1 Bacteroidota bacterium
GATTTAAATTTCAACTAATAATTAATTTTCTTTCTACTAGCTAAAAATAGCTAACTTAAGAAAACTTTTTCTCTTTTTTGTTGGGGCTATGTTTATAACAACTACATTGATACAAGCCCAGCTTCCATTTGATGTGTATGGTGGATTGAACATTGCAAGTACTTCAACAACAGACTTTTCAATGTTTGATATTTCAGACTGGGAGAAATTTGGACTAAAATCAGCTAACTCATCTAGCCAAGAGGGAAGAGTGAGAATTGATTTGGCCACAATGCAGCCATCAAGTATGAATACCGGTCTGATGATTGGTGCCTTAAGAAAAGTTAATGATAACTTGACAGCACTATTTGAAATTCAATACTCTTTATCTGGTATTAAATTGATTGCTTCGAACATTGGAGTAAATTATGCTTTAATGAAAGGTGAAAAATTCAATCTTGATCTAACACCAAAAGTTGGTTATACAAAAGGAACTGCAGATTTAGGTGTGATTTCTGTAATACCCGGGTATACACCACCAGTTATTCTTACAGAAGGTACATTCGATGAAGGCGACAATCTGACTATGGAGTTTAGCGGTCTACAGATTAACCTTGGAATAACACCAACATATAAATTGAACGACAAGATGTCATTGATGGGTAATATTGGGTATACTCTTGGTTTTACTTCTAGTGATGGATTGCTTTGTAATGGTATTACAGTCCCTATGAGCTCGAAAGGTGTCGTACAATCAGCAGGACTAGGCAGTGCACAAGCAGGGATTTCACCCTCTATAACTTCAAGTGGATTAAGTTTTCAAATAGGTATTATGTATAAGCTTTCAGATAAGTAATTAAATTTAGTTCAAAACGCGTATTAGAAGCTCCATTTATATATAATTAACGTCGACAAATATAATGGTATGCGATAGAATCAACTTCCAGATCTTTGTAAGTGGGTTTTTCGCATACCATTTCTATTTTACTTTCACTCACCTACATAATCTTTGAATAAAGCATTTCCCCATTGCTCTTTGGAATATGTTTCCAGTTTTTTCTTTTGTTTTTTACTATTGGTGTTCCATACTTCTCCAGCATCTCTGCTGAGATAATAATTACCATCATCAATATTGTATTTGAAAGTGATGATTCTAGTCCATTGATCACTGCTTCCGCCTGCATGCTCCACTGAAAAGAAATTATTTTTTATAGTGATTCCTGTATATGGATCACCCATAACACCGCCACACATGAAACAGAGTACGATATTATCATTCCTTGCAATGAGTGATAATGTACCATTTGGATTTCCATGCAAAATCATAAGTGGACGCTTTGCATTCTCATCTTCATATTCATTTGGATTCTTACAGATAATCACATAATCAGTTATACCATCCTGATTTAAATCACCACTTTTTGAATCAAGTAACTCGAAGCCTCTTGGAATGAAACGACTAAAATTCTGAGCATCCGCAGGAATGATTGATATCCCCAACAGAAATGCAAACATGATGAATACCTTCATTTTCTTTTCCGATAATAGATGATTGAATACAGTGTCAACTTACTGAAAACTTCTACGAAAACTATTACTCATATTCTACTCATGTATATACATGTGTGATATTAATCTGACACCTTGCAGCAATGCAATATGTAATATATACACCATTGACATTAGTTGAATTTCTAGGCTAAATATCGACGAAAAGCCAGTTTAAATCAAGCTTTGGGGAACAATGAACAAGATGTTTGAGTTATTGCAATCACCTTTCCAAATAATATACTTGAGTTCTAACAATGAAATGGCATGACTATTGTATATCTATCATAAACAGGGTTATGTTTAGTGTTTTAACTAGGGAGAATGCTATG
>RGCF01000046.1 GCA_009919265.1 Bacteroidota bacterium
GACTTGTTGCGAAGAGTTATCACAGAATAATTGTCCGAGTGTTTTTTCATGATATGAAATATCATAGGATTCAATCAATGCGATAAAATCATCTGGTGTATATCTACTGAGCGCAGAGACAGGAAAATGGGGATTATCTGAAATGAAATGCTGTGCTTTTACAATTCGATTTGTAAAGTTACAACGTCCTCCACCTGAAATGCGAATCTTCTTCCCCGGCTGCTCATTGTGCTCAAGCAATGTCACTGTTTTGTGTTGTTTGCTTAGAAGACCAGCACAAAATAAACCAGCAGCTCCGGCACCAATAATAATACAATCACTTTGGGGGAATTTCATTAGTGCCATGTTTGACAGAAGATTTGTACATTGTAAATTGCAATGAATGAAGCCAATTTAGCTCAGTGGTAGAGCAGCTCACTCGTAATGAGCAGGTCGCCGGTTCAAGTCCGGCAATTGGCTCACCTATCATTTCTTTTTGGATTGATTTATAACCCAATTAGCAATGTCAGATATTACTTCTTCAGGGATATGATCAAAGATTGTATATTCTGCAGGATGCGACTTTCCTGCTCCTTCCATAAACAAATAATTCAATAGTGGATAGCTTTTGGCTAGACTGTTGGCATTACCATTTTTCCCTATCAACGATTTTTTCCATAATGCAAAATCTTTCATATTTGATTGAAAGTCGCGTTCACCGTGTAATATCAATATGGGTTTACCAGATTTTTTTAATGTCATCACAGGATCATACCCTCTTAAAGCTAACCAATATGAAGCAGGAGTTTCTAGCAATAGGTTTTTTGCAGGCGTTTCTTTTGTGAGCTTCGGTGAAAGTACCATTTGATATTGCTTGCGGAGAACATCTATCTTTTTTTGTAAATCAGGTTTACTTATAATGGTATCTAATGAAAGCACGTACTCCAATTGTTCAATCAACACATCGGGTAATGGTCTAGATGGTGCCCCCATAAGTATAATGCCTTTTACTTTATTGGTATTCTGCAATGCTCTCGGCACAATCATTCCACCCGTACCATGACCAAGAAAGTAAATATTAGAAGAATCTGTTTCTCGAAAAGTAGATGCTGCCTGAAATGCAGCAATGGCATCTTCAGTGCTTTCTAGGTCGGGTGTTACCTCAAGTCCTTTGTCTTTGATTGCAGAATAATATTTTCTTGTTCTTTTTGTAAATCGAAGTACACCAATTCCTTTAGAAGCAAGACCCCAAGCAAGATCAGCATAAGGCTTATTGGCAACATATGTTCCATCTTCATCGAGCGGACCACTACCGTGAATGATAATGATGATTGGATACTTTCCTTGTTTTAAAGGTAATGTCATGATACCTGTAGTTTCCCAATCCGTGCCTTTGCCGATTGTGATATCACGAACTTTAACGCTATCTGCTTTTACATAGTCTGCAACAGTATAAGCCCTTTTATCATAACGAGGTTGATACTTATCAACATAAAAACCATCAATCAGGTGAGACTTCTTAAATGACATTCGAATTTCCCAATTACCATTTGAACAGCGTAAAGCATGGATGATGGTTATGAGGTTGGTGTCTTCTGGATCTATGTCAACCCTTGTATCAAATATCTTATAGGGTTTCCCTGCTTTTTTTTCAAACAAATTCCAAAAGACAGCAAATGTGTCTATTGAAAATTCACGTTTCATCTCAGGAGTAAAACACTCATAAGCTTTGATGAAATCTTTTTTTAAGACAGCGTCCATGCAGCGCTGAGATTGAGACTTCTGCCATTCCAATAGGTCGGAGTATGGCTGTGCCTCCATTGTAAAGACAGAGATTATGCAACACATTACTAAAAATAGAAATTTGTTCATTGTTTAATCATTGTCGACTTGTGATACATCAAACTGCAGGATAACTGGACAGTGATCTGATACTTTTTCTGCAATATCTTTAGAATACATTGAATGTATGTCAATCATCCTTTCAGAACCAGAAATATATCTCGTTTTTGCACTTGTCGAGGCATAGATATGGTCAATCGCATAGAGATTCTGGAACTTACAACTTTTTAACTCAGATGTAAGAAATACACCTGTGTTTGATTCTGCCAAAGACTGTAATGTCTGATCTTTTTTTCTTTTCGGAAAATCATTGAAATCACCAATGATGAAAAGATCTTGCTCATTCCCAAGTTGTAATATGGAGTCCATCCATGATAGTGCTCTTTTAGATTGTTCCGTTCTCATATTTCTTGATTCTATTCTCAATTCATCGGTTGAATCATACCGTGAAGTAGATTTAAAGTGAACGGACATCAATACACAATCAAAATTCCCTTTTTTGATTTGAACAACATAACCTGGTCTGTTTCTATTTGGATCAATTGCTATAGGACTATACTCACCAAGATCTTTTATGGATAAAGATGTTCTGTATAAAAAACCAACATTTTGCGATCTACCCTTTTTCCCAATGAAAGCTGAGTAGTCGGGTAGATATTGTAGGATTCGTTGAATTGCTTCTTCATTTTCAATTTCCTGCAATGCTATGATGTCTGATTGCATTTCTTGAATAATATCTGCTATCCTTAGAATATCATCACTCGTGCGATTAATTGTTTCAGGATCTTTGCCATCACCCAGCCATGCAATATTGAATGTTGCAATTGACAGTGTTTCTTGCTTATTTGAATTACAGCCATAAATAGGCTGTAGAAGTACAAAAGATGAAATCAAGCAATAAAAGATGATCAAATGCATATCATCCCTTTTTAAATATTGCTTTGAATACATATCCTGCAACTTTTGGATTTTCTTTGAGTCTTCTTGTTGAGTATCCATACCAATCTTCCCCAAATGGTACATAAATGCGCATTTGATGTCCCATGCGCAGTAAATGGTCTCTTCTTTCTTCTCTTACACCGAGTAACATCTGAAACTCATAATTCTTAGTAGGAATAGAATACTCTTTGATAACATTTACAGCATCATCTATAAGTACATCATCATGAGTGGCAATACCTGTTTTAGAGGCATGTTTTAATAAAAGTCTTACTAGTTTTTGATAGTTTTTCCGAATATCATCTGGATCAGTGTATGCTATATCAGGAGATTCTCTATAAATCCCTTTGCATAGACGGATATTCGGGTCCATATCTAGAACAGATAGGATATCAGATTCACTTCTTTTCAAATAGGCTTGAATGACGATACCGCAATTATCATATCCTTCATGACGAAGTTTTTGATACATAGAGATAGTTTGACTTGTATATGGTGAGTTTTCCATATCCATGCGAACAAAGGAACCACATTGCTTTGCATAATCGACTAGTGTTTTAATATTCTCATAAGCAAATTCTGGATCTATACCTAAACCGAGTGAAGTTGGTTTAACAGACAGATATGCTGGAAGCGAATGATCTTTGATTGCATTAATCACTGCTTTGGAACTTTCAAATTCATGAAGAGAGCGTTCTTTCGTAGTAACAAATTCCCCCAAGACATCAATAGTTGATTGTGCGCCTTTGATTTCCAATGATTTAACTGTCTTAACTGCATCTGCTAATGTTGAACCTGCAATATATCGCGATGCAACTGCTTTGACAATGGATTTTGGAATATATGGTAATGATGCAGCAATGAGAGATTGAAACATGGTGAATCTAGATCTGATTTATCTGTTGATGGTAAATGGTGCTGTGAGTTTGTTTGTGCCGCATATGATGTTTACATAGTATTGGCCATTTGGAAGAGACTTCACTGACAATTCAAGTGATTGTTTTGTTTGATTCAATAATTGAATTGATTGCTGTATTGTTTTACCTCGGACATCTGACACAATAATTGATGGCATTTCACATTGAATGGGAATATGTTGCACAGTGATTATTTCTTTTGCCGGATTTGGAAAGATAGAAAGTAAGTGGTCTTCTTCAATTCCAGCAATCTTTGCACATTTACCTTGTGAGGTAATAGCAATGACAATAGGACTGGTTGCTAATGATGTGTCTTGTCTATAAGTAGCTCTAAATTGATAGACCCCTTCAGTAAGTGCAGATAAATTCCACGCATATGAGCCTAAAACCGCATCATGACCTATCGAAGAAATTCTTTTCCAAGTAGATTGTCCAATAGTACGGTATTCTAAAAATATCTTGCTATTCAGCATGAATTGAGATGTCCACTTCATTGTATCAGTACCAATGCATAAACTATCTTCATTCTTAGGATATAGTAAAGTAAGTGACTCTTTGCCTACTTCAAAAGGACCTGATTGACTCATAACTTTTCTTGTTATATCCAGTACTCTGAAATAACAATTTGTGGATTCAATGTCCGGTATGTCAACCGTCATAGATGAAGATGAAGTTGAGTCAGCTATTAATGTCCAGGTTGAACCACCATTTGATGAGAATTCTATATTTGTTTTGTCTATGAGTTCTTTTGTCCAAGATAGATTTACACGTTCTTTTTGTCCATATTTTTTTGTGCGTAAGTCGGTATTTAAAGTCAATGTAGGTTTTGCAATCGCAAAATCTGCCCAAGAAGTATCTTTTACTTGATCATTGCTTGCATCAATAATTCGTAATCTTCCTTTCGTAGTTGGATTATCAGGTATAGTCCACTTGAATAATCCTGTACCGTTTGCTTGTGTTACAGCAGGTCTGGAAACAAAGATGGTACGCCAGGTAATTCCACCATCAGTGCTCATTTCAATATTAACATTGTTGACGCGATATGATGTCCATTCAATATTGGTTTGCTCACCAATGATCAGAGTTTGTTGTCCCCATGGATAAATCATACGAATCACTGGTTTTGTTGCCGCTGTAACACATGGACGACTTTCTAAATATGTTCTCAAATATGTGGAAACGCGGGGTAAAAATGAGAATGCAACAGTCTTCGTCGGATTTGTTAAATGGCAATAGCTCATAATAGAGCCGGGATTTGGAGTTGGAGCACCTTTGTAGCAAGCTTCCTGTGAAAAGCTTTGATTTGATCTATAGGCAGTACCACTTGTCATGCATGAGTCAAGCCCTCTTGGAGGCCAAAATGTACAATTATGAGTGTGATATGATCCGATATTATGTCCGATTTCGTGAGCAACTGTCACAATATCACTCAAATAATCATTAATCTTTACCAATCCATTTTTGAAAATACCTGCTACTGAATAAGCATTTGAAACACCACCGGAACATACATTTCCTATATCATTAGCAATACCTAACACGAATAAGCCGCTTTGTGTGGGAACCGCATCCAAACAATGGACAATATCTCGCTCAACATTGGTGATTTTACTCCATCTAGATACAACTTCATTTAAAAGTGCAGGAGCATTACCAACATTTGTATAGGGATCAGGCGTTGTTGCAGTCCAAATCTGCAAACGAGGAATAATAACCGCCACGTTTAATTCTCTTCTATACAAAGCATTCACACCATTCATCAATCCAATCATAAATTCTGCGGTTTTGATAGAATCTTTCCTTCCTGGTCCATTAAAAAATGCTGAAGTACATTCAGGAATAATTTGTAATTCAAGTAGATTATTTGCCAATACCCGTTCGGTCTTATTGAAATATGAATATAAGTCCTCTGGTTTGGGAATTGTTATTGAGGATTCATCGGTCATACAAGAACCAGAGGTACTTCTTATATCCCCTTGAACATATTCATCATACAACATATGATGAGAAGTACGGTTTTCATCATTAATTGGTGATATAAACACTCTTGAACCATTTGCTCGTTCAATCCATCCAGAAAGTTCGCCACTTGCATGCGTAATAAGCAAGGATGAACCTGGTTCATTCATAATATGACCTGTATATGTTCTTACATCTGGTATTGGAAAACGTTGTGTACCTATGAATAATTCTGTAGTTGCATCAACAGTAGATGGTACAAGTGTTAATGAAATAGTTCCCTTTTGTTCCAAAGAAATTGGAAAATTCTCTATTGTGAATGCCGAACCAGATTCTTTAAATGTGATATCACTCCAAACACTTTCTACAACCATGTTCCTTGAATGAGCATCATTCACATTCGTTGCATTAAACGAAGTGAGAAATGTTATTCCTAATTCTGCATCTATTGTTTTAGCTGATATTGTAATGCTCGATACTAAGGACACAACTATTACTATCATCGACTTTATATATTTCATGTTATTTCTCAATTGTAACAGGTACACTTGTTGTTTTGGCATTACAAGTTAATGTTAGGAAATACTTTCCAGTAGCTAATGATGGAATTTGTAATGACAATGAATGTGAACCTTGTGCAAATGTGAATTCTTTACCAAAATCATGAATCAATGATCCATTAATATCAGTTAGAGTGAGTTGAGCTACTTGACATTGTGTAGATGCATTAATTGTAACTGTGCAGATATTCCCAATAATTGGGTTGGGAGCAATCAATAGTGTAGGCATATTGATATCCTCATCTACTGATGTTGCGATACAACCTGCTTCAGTTGAAAGTGTCAGATAAGATGATGTAGCTACAATAGTAGCTTCATTTTTACTCACTACTCTGATTCGTAGGGAATCCGTTTGTTGAGAAGGAGGCGTAAATCCGAATACACTTACCCAGGGGTCAACTCCATTTCCACTTGAGATATTCTGCCAAGTTCCACTTCCGATTGCATATTGAACAAGAAGTTTTGTATTTGCAATATTTTTATAATTCCATGCAATGACAAAGCGTTTGTTAGCACAAAGTTTCTCACCCCCTTTTGGATTTAACAAGGTAATTTCCTCTTTACCTATTGAAAAGGGACCAGTTTGAGATATCAAAGATAAATCACTAGCATCGGCAATACGAACCCAGCATTTCTCAGCTTCGATATCGGGCATCGCAAATGTATAGACCGTTCCGGTTGGACGAGATATAGTTTGCCATGTTAAACCATTATCTGATGAAAACATGAATGCTACTGTGTCTATATTGGTTTTAGTCCATTGCAGTTGCAACGACTCTTGTTGACCAAATGCTTTGCCTTCAATATTGGAAGATAGTGCCAAAGAAGGTTGAAGGATTTTAAAATTTGCCCAAGAAGTATCATTTATGGCTGGATTTGACATATCCAGCACTCTCAATCTTCCATTATTTGTTGTGATTTTTGGTGCTGGCCACAAATACATCCCCTGTCCATTAATGGTAGTTGTTGATGCTGCAGGGATTCCTGAAGCAATATCATTCCAATTTGTACCACCATCACTTGAAAATTGAATCTTTACACTATTGACTCTTGCTGATGTCCATTCCACTGGTATTGACCTTCCTGCTACAAATGTTTGATTTCCCCATGGGCCAATCATTCTAATTTGTGCTTCTTGAGCTTCTGTAATACACTTACTATTTTCAAGTCTGTTTCTTAAGAAAGTATACACTCTTGGTAAAAATGTGAATGGTACTGATTTTGTAGCATTGGTCAAATCACAATAGCTCATGATAGAACCCGGTACTGGTTTTGGTGCGCCTGTATTGCAAGTCTCAGATGAGTATGCAATATTATTTTGATATGCAGCACCACTTGACAAGCAGGAATCAACGGCGGGTTTCCATTGGTCGCAATTATGAGTATGATATGAGCCCATATTGTGTCCAATTTCATGTGCCATTGTAGATACATCTTTCATGTATGTTGTTACAGGAAGATTGGCAAATGCTGAAACACCTGTCACTGAATAGGCATTTGATATTGCTGAATTACATATTGCACCAATACCATTAGCTATACCAGCTACGATACCAGCACCCGCTGAAGAATTACCCATAGCGTCAAAACAGTGAACAATGTCTCTTGTGCGATTGGTTATCTTTCCCCATCTTGTCTGTACTTCTTGCAATAAACCTGGTGTGTCTCCACCATCTTTTGTGTAAGGATCCGGAGTATCCTCTGTCCAAATCTGAATATAAGGAACTACAATATTGAGATTCAATTCTCTGCGGTATAAAGAATTTGTAGCATTAGTCATTGCAATGATAAGATTTGTAGCTCTGGTTTCATTTCTTGATGCAATCTTCGTAAAAAAGGTAGTAGTTGTTTCCAAAATTACCTGTATTTCCAATGGACGATTGTCTAATTTCTTTTCGCCTTTTGCAATAGAAGCTTCTACTTCCCAAGTATTAATACCTGTATGAGAAATTTCATTGGTGCCACATTGTTTTGGAAGTAATTGTAATTGTTTTTCCAATGAAGTCTCATTGTATAACATGTGATCTTTTTTCAAATCGGAATTAGTTGATTCAGGGAAGAATGTAATGCTTTTTCCGGCTGATGATGCAACCCATCCATACAATTCACCTGAAGCATATGTTAGGAATACTCTAGATCCAACATCTCCTTTAATTGTTCCTTGATAACTGATAATTGCAGGAATTGGAACTTGCTTATTACCAATCATGATAATGGTTTTAGCATCAATAGATGAAGGAACAGCAGATATTTCGATTGTTTGTTCCGTTTCCAATGAAGTAGGAAAATTGTCCAGTATTATTTTTTGAGGCCGCTCACCAAATATCCTTTCTGCCATGACTGCATCAACAGAAAATGTCTGAACAGACTGTTTCAACATCGTTGGAAGTTTGCCGGTATTTGGTTTCGAAATAAACGTTGAAGCATCAAATGTTTGTGCTGACATATTGATACTGTGCAACATGAATACTATGCCGCAAATCAAGGCTATGAAGTGTTTCATATATTAATCCAACTATTGGAACAAATGTTCGTTTAGGAATATTGGTACGAATAAGACTAAAATACGGAAAAAAAAGGACTCTTCAGGGTAATTTCATGGGGATATTCTTTAAAAATACCCTTAAAGATAGGTTGTAAGAAAATAAAGGAATACTATATCAGGTTCTTTATTGCAATCACGGTAATATCATCCTTTATAGTATTGTCTTTTTGGGTGATTACCAAGTCTGAAATTCTATCAATTAATTTGTCTGGATCTTCGGCATTATGAATGCACAACTGAAACAAATCATGGTGATCCTGAAACATTTCTATCAGTCCATCAGTATATAATAAACACATATCACCATTTGAAAGTTGCAGAATTTGTTCTTCAAGGTGTTCTGCAAAAAAGGACGTATTTCTGGATAAGCCAATGCCAATACCTCGTGGTATGAATTCATTGTAGTGATCACCTTGAATATGTAATAAAGGCATATGACCAGCACGAGCAAATTGAATTGTATTTGATTTATGCTCGATGATTACACAAGAAGCCGTTATGAACATATGGGGTTCAAGAGCTAGTGATAAATTTTGTTGAATCTCTATGAGAATTTCTCTTGCCCTAAAAGTTCCCGTTTGTAATGATAGGATTGTGCCTCGAAGTGTTGCCATCCAAAATGCTGCTGAAATTCCTTTTCCTGAAACATCTGCTATAATGATGCATGTATTTCCATTTGCAAGCTCAAATACATCATAAAAATCACCTCCAACAACTTTTGCAGACATAGCAAAACTAGAAATCGAATATCCTTCTGGGGAATGGATAGACTGGGGTAGCAAAGCTTTCTGTACTCGTTTGGCAATTTCCATTTCATTTTCAAGTCGATCATGTTCTTTTGAAATAGAAAGTAATCTGACATTCTCACTGGTAATAGAAATACTTTCAGCAAATACCTTTACCATGGATTCATCTTCAGGAGTAAAGTGAAATGGGTCTACATGTGTTAATATTATCTCGCCAAACAATCTGCCATCTTGCAATAGAGGCATTGCTAGTACAGATCTTGTGAAGAGAATAGTATTTGGATTAAATTCCGGAGGTAGCTCATGAATAATGTGCGGACCATCTAAGGTTGAAATCCAATCAGTAAATAAAGGATTAGAAGTTAATATTGTTAATTCGGTACCCAGTATACCATCAAACCGTAGATGATTCTGTTGAAGTGCATATATGCGACAGTAAATTCCTTGAGCTTGAATTGATGTTGGTAGTAAATCCAATGTATCTGAAATTATTGCATCAATACTTTGCGATTTGATAGCATTCGAGGTTAATTGTCCAAGAGTTGATAGTTCTGATGACTTTCGATCCATTAATTGAGCAGTCGGCAATGAATATAATGATAACAATGTCATTCGTACAGAATTAAAAAATAACCACATGCCTATTGAGGCTATTAAAGGTTCAAATACATATGTGGTTAGTTTGAGTGCTTGAAATGAAATTTGTCTATATTCTACTGCAATGATGAACGTTGAAATAGATATAATTGACATAGACCACACTAGGTCTCTTTTTTGACGTTTTGCAATTCCTTCAAACCAAGATAATCCCCTTGTATTCACAACACCTACAATTGCAAATATCAATCCAATTATGTTACTTATTGTTGGTATGTCAATTGGAATAAATAACTGAATGCTGATTGCTAAACATGCAAGTCCTATCATGATTCGAGACAACTTTTTGAGCTGTGCATGTGGCCTTTGATTCATTAATCGTATCAATAATGACAAAGCAAAACCTGCGCATAGCAATATGTAACCTGCATACAACAATGTCATTGCCAGGGAAAACACATTGAATTGATAGGAGTTGATATTTTCGAAAACACCAAAAACATTCAATAATGCAGCCATTGACAATACAATTGCTAAAGTTTTTGCATCTTCTATGAGCGATATACTGTCTCGATTTGAACCGGAATTTCTTAACCATTCTATATCCCTTTGATAGAACCCCAATAATAAAAACAACCATGAAAGATATATTGGAAAAGAATTCAGGAAGGTTTCAAAGACAAAGAACACAATCAATGTAATGACAACTGCAGCAATGAACATGTAAGCAGCTATGCTGAAACATAGTGATGCAGGAATTGAACGGATAAATTCTAGTATTTTAGCCATCATGGGAGTTGGGGTGTCTGTTTCAATAAGTAAACAATAACAAATCTACAACGCTTCAATGCAGTGTCAAGTTACAGTCAAAAGAAATATCATAAATGGAAAGCCAAACTAAGAAATGCGCTCAATTTTTTGTAAATTTGCCAAATATCTTTCCATATGAAGAGTTGTTCATGCAAAACCCAATAAAAAGTAACATCTCATCCCTAGCCCTGGACGGTGCTGAGTTTTTAGGCATCCTTTCTGCAAAAAAATGGATCCTGATATCATTAACAATTGGTTCTGGCCTTATAGCATTCGGAATTTCCTGGACTCTCCCAAATTGGTATGCTTCAACCGTTACATTTGTTCCCCCAAATAATGCCAATTCAATGATCAGTGGAATGATGGGAAATGTTTCGAGTGCGCTAAAAGATTTGGGTTTGGGTAAGATGAACAAAGGTGAGTCTTATTCATATATGGTTGTACTCAATTCTAGAAGTTTAATGGATACCCTTATTAATAAGTACGATCTGTCATTAGAATACAATATTCAAAAAGAAGATAAAGAAGAGCTGCATAAGGAGTTTTTGTCGAATTATGAAGTTGAATTGTCCCCAGAAGGAAATTATAATGTGACAGTTCTCTCAAAAGACAAAGAAAAAGCTGCTAAGATGGCAAATGATGTTGTGACGATTGCAAATAATATTTCACTCCGTCTTCAAAAAGCAGAAGCAGAAACAAATAGAGCATATATGGATCTTCGTTTGCAAAGGACTGATTCCATTCTAAATTCGATTGCTCAAGCTTTGGGTAAATTTTCTTCTCAGAGTTTGGTTTTCTCTCCTCTGGATCAAGCACAAGCTGTATCGCAAGCACTTGCCACTCTTAAAGCTTCAGCATTAAAACAAGAGATTCAAGTGGAGATCTTAAAAAATACATACGGAGATAAAGATCCTTCGACGATAGCAGGCACAAAGCTTCTTAGTGAAATGAGACAGCAAGTGTATAAAGCTGAGAATAAACCTGGATTTGCCGGTGATTTTGCATTAAGAGATGGACTTAAAGTTGGTGCTAAATACATGAAGCTATACACTGAATATGAAGCTATGTCAAAGGTCAAGGCATTCTTGATGCCCATGCTTGAACAGGCAAAACTTGACGAGATTCGTGAAGCACCTATGATGTATGTACTCGATTATGCAAAACCAGCATTTAAAAAATCCCGTCCTAAACGACTCACTATTGCTGCCGGCTCCGCAATTGGTGTATTTGTACTTTCATGTTTGTATTTAATTGTGTCAACACAATTTAAAAAAGCAGTATTAATACACTCAAATAGGTCAACAATTGAACATGGAGATTCCTCACAATGAGTGAATCTCTGAAACTACCATCATTCAAAAATGAAAATGGTTGTTTGATCATGGGGATAGTGCGTTCTTTGCAGTATGAACATCTTCAACCTTTTCTCCAGACCCTTCACTGTACTGGCTATGCTGGTGGCTTGGTCTTTTTCTGTGATGATATACATCCCTCAACCAGATCTGCTTTTTCATCAATGGGGATTTATCTAAGCGACTTTAAAGAAGTCCGATTGACAATCCCTTTCCTTAACAAGAAAGTCAATGCATATCGCATATGTAGTCCTATTCAAAAAATATGGTTTTATGTGGCATCAGAAGATGCAAAAAAAGCATTCGCAACAAGAGCATTTCATATTCATCAGTCAAGACATTTTCTATACACTGATTATTTGGAACAAAATACATCCTACAAGAATATCATGTTAAGTGATACAAGAGATGTTGTATTTCAGAGAGATCCCTTTGACTTCCCCATAGATGATGCTCTCTGCTGTTTTCTTGAAGACCCCGCAACCACTATCTCTAATGAAGTTCATAATGCTGGCTGGATTCGACGAGGATTTGGTCAAGACACTTTGAATTCCATTGGAGATAATCCGATCTCTTGTGCTGGTATAACAATGGGAAGTGCTAGTGCCGTTTTGGAATATACACAGCAAATGTGCAAGATTCTACTCTCCCCATCCATTCGTTCTATAGCAGGAATTACCGGTTTAGACCAAGGCATTCATAATTATGCTATTCGAATGAATGTATTCGGTAATCGCTTGAGATTATTTGAAAACATGAAAGGCCCCGTCATGACAATGGGTTTAATGAAAAAAGAATCTCAACGATTCCATTCTGAGACTGGACTATTGCTCAATGAAGATGGTTCTGTATGTCATACTATTCACCAATATGATCGGCATCCCGATTTATTGACTGAATTGCCCGATCGTATTCAAAAAGCCTATCATATTGGACGCTAAAATGCGTAGCATCTTCAATTCCGTGATCAAAACAGTACAAGAAGATCATGCGAGTGTCATGAAGAATTTCTTTTCATTGACTTTTCTTAAAGGGCTGGAATATCTTATTCCTCTGATTCTTGTTCCATTCCTTGTACAAACGTTAGGTCTTGAAAGATATGGAGTCGTTCAATCGGCAGTTTCTTTCATGTATATATTTTTAGTCATTACCAACTTTGGATTTAATTATTCTGCAGCTAGAGAAATATCGATTCACAGGGAGCATTCCGAAAAAGCATCAACAATAGCCGGCGCAATTCTTTTATTAAAATCAATACTGATGTTCATATCGTTCATCATTATGATATTGATTGCTATGTCACTACCAACATTGAAAAGTGAGTTGGGTTTGATTATTATCACTTTTGGTTTTATTGTAGGAGATGTACTGTTCCCTGTATGGTTATATCAAGGCTATGAAAAAATGTATTATCTCTCCCGTTTTCAGATAATCGCAAGAATCGTTCTTTTTATCGGGGTCTTAACGTGTATACATACTTCTGATGATTATCTTTTATATCCTTCTATATATTATGGAACCCAAGTAATAATGGCTATAGCAACATTGCTCTTTTCCAAAAGACTTCTTGGTATATCAGTAAAAATGCCAACATATACTATCATGAAAGAGCAATTCCTACTTGGAATCCGACCATTTATGTCATCTGTTGCACAAGTACTCTATACTCAACCTCGTGTTTTTTATGTTTCTCTCATAAGTACAAAACTTGTAACAGGTACATTTGCCATAGCCGATAAAGCTGCCGGAGTGTTTCAACTATTTCCGGTATGGTTATTTGTGATATCAGCCCTTCCAAAGTTGTCTTATATGTTTGAACATGAACAAGAACAATGCATACATACTCTTCGTACATATCAACGCTGGACATTTATTTATGCTTTAGTAAGTACCCCAATAGCATATATGTCTGCACCGTGGATCATTTACGCTTTTTCAGGTGAATTCAATGAACAGGCTACACTCTATTTTCGATTATTATGTACAGAAACATTCATCCTGACAATTAATATATTTTTGATTCACTATTTCCCAATAGCCGGGAAATATGGTGTATTTGCAAAAATTTATGGTATTACTTGTATTGTAACTCTACTTTTGTTTATGATCTTCTCTCAAGTTTTGGGAGTTATGGGAATCATTTATGGAATTATCTCTTCATCTGTTCTAGTATTACTACTTACTCTGTATTATAGAAAAAAAGAACATGTATTAAAGGTTTGAAAATCATTCTTCATACGGTTAAAATTCAGTAATTTTATCGTATAAAATAGGTATGAATATGAATCTTCAGAATGAATCTGTTAATATTGGTGGAAAGGAACGAGCACTTGTACTACGAGTAATTGTGCTCACAGTACTGTCTATATATGTTGGAAGACTTGCATACTTGCAAATCATTCAAGGAAATGTGTACAGATTAAAGGCTGAAACTCAAGCAATCAAAGAAGTTACTGTAGATCCTTTTAGGGGAAATATCTTTGATAGAAATGGAGAAAGAATGGTACATAATTCACCTTCTTTTTCTATTTCCATTACTCCAAATGAATTTAAAGAATCTTCAATTCCATTACTTGCATCTATACTCCAGCTAACACAGGATCAAATCAAACAATTTGTTGAAGAATCCAAAAAAATATCGAGAGTCAAACCTAACAAGATTTACAGGGATGCAGATTGGTCAATTATATCTCTGATAGAAGAAAATCATGAATTTCTCCCAGGAGTAGATATCTCTGTTGAATCAAAAAGATTGTATACAATTCAGGGAAATATGTCGCATATACTTGGGTATTCAAGAGAAATTAATAAAAAGCAGATTCAAACTATGGGAGATTATTATGCTCCAGGCGACATAGTTGGATATGCAGGTCTTGAAAAAACATATGAGAACTTTTTGAGAGGTACAAAGGGTGTTCAATTTGTTGCTGTAAATTCCACGGGACAAAAAGTTGCAAGCTTTCAAGAAGGAAAAAATGATATTCAAGCAGAAGAAGGATTTGATCTCCGTTTGGGTATAGATAAAACCCTCCAAGAATTATCAGAGAAACTCCTTAAAGGAAGAAGAGGCGCTATTGTTGCCTTAGATCCAAATACAGGCGAGGTTATGGCGCTTGTTAGTATGCCAGATTATGATATTCGTGAATTTAGTGGACGCACAAAAAGCAACCTTTTTTCTAAGTTGTTGAAAGATGAGTCAAAACCACTCTTTAATAGAGCTTCTCAAACCAGTTACCCTCCTGGTTCAACATGGAAAATGCTCATGGGTATTGCAGGCTTGAGTGAGGGTATCATAACGCCAGAAAAAACAATCAATTGTTCCGGTTCATTTGAGTTTGGTGGTAGGTCTTGGAAATGCCATGGTGCACATGGCGCTACCAATTTGCAGAAGGCTATTCATGTATCATGTAATGTGTTTTTTAACAGACTAGCCCCCCAACTTGGTATTATAAATTTTGAAAAATATGGAAGAGATTTTGGTTTCGGACAAAAAACATTTATCGATATTCCTGAAGATTCAAAGGGTAAACTTCCTGGAGAAAAATTTTATAAGAAACAGAAGTTATCTGCAGGAGAAATTAGAGGTCGATTGGTAAATCTTGGTATTGGTCAAGGAGAAATTGGAGTTTCCCCACTACAAATGGCTGTATACTGCGCTGCCCTTGCAAATAAAGGTACTATTTATCAACCACATATTGTACGATCTATCTATAATCGTAAAACAGGTCAATTACAAGATGTTGCTTATGCTAGTAGAAAAGCAGTTTCAATGTCTGATGATTATTGGAATGTTATCCATAGAGGTATGTACGATGTTGTCAATACCGGTGGCGGGACTGCTTATTCTGCAAGAATTCCTGGTATAGCTGTTTGTGGTAAAACTGGAACTGCTCAAAATCCACATGGAGAAGATCACTCATGGTTTATCGCATTTGCACCTAAAGATCATCCAAGAATTGCCCTTTGTGTCTTGGTAGAAAATGGAGGAACAGGTGGAACCGTTGCAGCTCCAATAGCCCAGAGATTACTTACTAAATTCTTTTATCCTTCTTCAAAAGAATCCGCTGATTCGATATTATTGGATTCTGCTTCCATGCCTACTAAGAAACAAGCAGGTTCGAATAGAGCAATTACTGCTAGAGAATAATGTATGATTCGCAATCTGCTAACCGGATTAATGCTTGTTTTCCTATTTCAAGCCTGCACGGATCAATCTTCTAGACATTCTACTCTCCAATTCATTCATTTCTGGACTGAACCACAACAGCAACTCCTTATAGATTCATTGATATCTGAATTTGAAGACTTAAACCCAACAATAAAAATCGAACAAATACCCGTTCAATGGAGTGAAGGCAAAACTAAACTCTTATTAGCTCATGCATCGGGAAATCCACCTGATATAACTCATATTGGTATTGAATGGGCTCAAGAATTTATTGATAATGGAATTTTTCTACCACTCGATGTTTACGATTCAATACCAAGTCAATGCCTAGAACATGTAAAAGGTAAAGATGGAAGAATATATTGTCAGCCATGGACATTGAATACTAGAGCATTAATCATTACACATGATGCTTTTCTGAATGATGATACAGTAACGTGGGATGATATCCTTGCTTCATTAAATGAACAGCATTTGATAGGAATGAATTCAACTGAACCACATAATGTGACAAAAAAATATCTTCCCATATTATGGGCATATGGTAGTAGATTATTTCAAAACCTTCCTTTCAGTTCAACATGTGATTCAACTCTCATTGATGGTTTCTTACTCTTGAAGAAACTTATAGTGAATGCTCGCATTGACCAATCAAGAAGATTGGATGAATTTCTTGTGAATCGATCAATTACGTTAGGGATAAGTGGACAATGGATTTTACCTCAACTCAAGAATACTCCGCATCGAGTATTACCTAGAATGCCAGGCAAAAGTGGTGCATCTATACTTAGTGGTGATTGTCTTGGAATTTCAGTATCATCGAAATATGCTAAAGAAGCGAAAGCATTTGTCAATTTTATAACAAAATATGGAAGAGTAAAACAATTTTGCTCAAGATTGCAAGACATTGGTTTACCCGCTCATGAGAATGCATGGAAAGATCCTAGTTTCCATTTAAATGCTGATCAATCAAATTTCACAATGCAATGCATGAATTCAATTATGCTTCCATCCCCATCATATTATCTGGATGCAGAAGGAATTCTAGAGGATCATATAATGAGTTTTATATATGGAAATATAGATGAACAAGCTGTATGTAGTTCACTGAAAAAGCAGCTGCAATTGCTAGAAGCTAAACAAAAAAAAGGGTCGTAATGACCCTTTTTTATTTCTTAGTTTGTGCAGAGGCTATTATCGCATCTGTAAACCGTTTATATCTGTCTGCCAATCCTCCAGTTAAAGAAGATCTTTGGAGAAAAGACAAAAGATTTTGTGCTTGAACAACGGTAAGTTCCAATGAAGAAACATCTTCAGGTTTTTTCTTTTCTTTTATAGCAATTTGTAATTCTCGTATCATAACAGATTGTATATCCATCAAGGCATCCACTTCATTCCCTTTTAATTCAATATTTTTTAACAATTGTAAACAAAAGTCAATTTCTGAATACTGAACAATAGGTTTGAGTATTTGCTGATTTTGTTGTTGCGCATACAATGCAGTAGAACCAAGAATTGCCATGCAAACAAATGCAATGAACCTCTTCATAAATATTTCCTGTATTATAGTGAAGTATGTAATGTCAATCTATGAATCGAACCGGCGGTTCCGATTGCAGAAGCACCGTAATCTATAAGCACATATTGAGTTCTGATTCCGACACCAGCTGAAAAACCTGAAAAACGTCTTTGACCTTGGATACTAGTTGCATCTCTTACATAATTATCATATCCTAATCGAAGGTCTAGAACTTTGCTAAGTATAAATTCTCCACCTAAGCTGAAATTACCTACTCTATCAAAAAATGCATTTGCATCATCTGCCAAATGATGGAATGAAAAGTTTAACAATAAAGGTAATCCTCGCAATCTATGATTCACTCCTAGTCTTACATCAACAGGTAAGGCATCAGTTATTCCAGTAAATGTTGATAGTTGTGTACCAATATTCAATAATGAGAAACCAATATTTGTTCTGGATTTTGGAAGTTTATAGAGAATTCCTGCATCCATTGCAATTGCAGTAGATGATAAATCATCCAAAGTGGCATAAAGGAATTTAGCCGAACACCCATAACTTAATGTACTATCAAGTTCATTTGAGTAAGTACTCATCAAGGCAATATTATTTGCTGAAAATTTGCCAAGGACATTAGCAAACTCATCAGTTCGTTCAAATGATCCATAAGTGGTATAGATTGCACTGATTGCAATTCTCTCAGCACTTTGGGATGTAAAAGGTAAAGTATAGACTATTTGGCCGGAACTGATGTCAAGTACATGCTTCATAAATGTTGCACTGACTTTTGAATTCTCTACACTAGATAATGTTCCAGGATTAAAAAAGATACTTGTTTGATCATTTGTCATACTCGTGAAAGCTCCTCCTAAACCGGCGGATCGAGCACTGATTCCCAATTGAATAAAATCAAATGGAGATTGAGCTTGTAATGTTCCAGTGATTAGGAAAGAAAGTAGTACTATCGTGTGCATCATTATCTTTTTCATAAACGTAATTCCTATCCTCTATCAATTGCAGAATCATGGGTATTCCATATATCTAGAAAAAACGCCGGAGGCCTAACGGGTTTACCTGATTGCATATTGATAAATGGATGAATAGTATATCCTTTTGTAAGAAGGATATCTTGTCTTTTTATTTCATAACTGATATGCAATAATAATGCCTTTTTCAATGTACATGTAGCATTTACTTCGATTACATCATCATAGTGAGCAGGTTGTTTGTACTCAACATGGGCTTCTATTACAGGAAACTGGATACCTTGTTTTTCTAATTCTGCATAAGCCAAACCCATAGATCGCAATAATTCTGTTCTACCTATTTCAAAATAAGTAAGATAATTCCCATTATACACAATGCCCATTTTGTCTGTATCGGCATATCGTACTCGAATAGAAGTTATATGAGAATGTTCTTTCATGTAGTTTTATTCTTTAGGGATGATAAGATCAATCACTCTTTGCAAATCATCAAGTGAGAAGAAGGTAATTTCAACTTTTCCATTTTCATGATCTTTTAATGATATTGAAACTTGAGTTGTAAAATGTTCTCTTAATGCATCTTCTAAAGCAAGAAGATCATTTGATAAGGGTTGCTTTTGCGAAGGAGAAATGGTTCGTTTCTTAGTAGCTTTTTTTGTAGACTTTTTGGTTACGCCCATCAATTCGCGAATAATCTCTTCAGTTTCACGTACTGACAACTGTTCATTTACAATGCGATCAGATATCATTCTCTGATTGTCTGGAGATTGTAATGAAAGTAGTGCTCTTGCATGTCCATTGGTAATCTCTTTTAGTGCAACCTTTTGTTGTATGTCTGATGGTAATTTCAGAAGTCTCAAGAAGTTTGAGACTGTTGCTCTATCTTTTCCAACTTTAGCAGCTACTTCTTCTTGAGTAAGATCGCATTGATCAATGAGCATTTGGTATCCCATTGCAATTTCTATGTCATTTAAGTTTTCTCTTTGAACATTTTCAATGATTGCCAACTCAATCATTGCTTCATTTGTATCAATATCCATAATAAAGGCAGGAATTTGATCCAATCCTGCTTCAATTGATGCTCTAATCCTTCTCTCACCTGAAATTAACTCAAATGTATTTCCAGTTGATTTCCGTACAGTAATAGGCTGGATGACTCCATGTAATTTTATGGATTCAACTAATTCTTCCAAAGCTTGTGGGTCGAAAATTACTCGGGGCTGATATGGATTTGTCTTGATTTTAGTAATATCAATTAGTCCGATTCCCAATCCTTCATTGGAATCTTGTGATTTGTTTTGATTCTCAGCATTTCCTGGAATGAGAGCGCTGAGACCTTTTCCTAGTCCCAAGGGTGATTTCATGATTCGGTACCTAAAGTTGAAAACGTTGTATTGTTACCAATGATTTCCATTGCAAGATCAAGGTAATTTCTTGCTCCCGTACTTAATGCATCATAAAGAACAATTGGTTTGCCATGACTGGGAGATTCAGATAGCCGAACATTTCTTTGAATTACAGTATTCATGACTTTATCTTCAAAGTGTTTTCGTACTTCCGTCTCCACTTGTTGTGAAAGGCGTAATCTACCATCAAACATTGTCAGTAAAACACCTTCTATTTCTAAATTGGGATTTAAATGATTGCGAACAATTGATATTGTATTTAACAATTGACCTAAACCTTCTAAAGCATAATACTCACATTGTACCGGAATTAAGACTGAATGTGCAGCAGTTAGTCCATTCAATGTTAAAATTCCTAAAGA
>RGCF01000451.1 GCA_009919265.1 Bacteroidota bacterium
ACGCCCCACCATATTATACAAATATTATAATTTTCATTCCACTAAATCTCTCGAACTCCTACGTTTCAAAGTATTCATTTCGAGAGATTCGGCAACTTCAATTCGATTATTTATCGATTGTATAAGCTCCTATAAGTAAACGTTCATACAACAGACATGATAATACCCCCCCACAAAAGTGGCCGAATGTATCTTTATCTACGTATGTTATGCCCATTTTTGTTCTTTACTATATGTAAATAAAATGTCACTCAACCCACATGATCTCAAAACCGGCGACCTCATCCTATGCGACGACCTCGAATACAAAGACTGGGGTATCTTCAGCTGGTTTATCAAATTTATGACACAAAGCGACTTCTCTCATATCGCCATGATCGTGAAAGACCCCGAATTCACCACACCGCCGATGAAAGGCACATACGTATGGATGTCAGGAACTTCTAATGTCCCTGATCCAGAAGACAACAAATCGAAATTCGGCGTCCAGTTTGTCCCCTATGACGAATATGTCCGAACATACGGCGGCAAATTATACCTCCGCCGACTTCATTGCTGGAAGCATTACGAACTCTTCACTACCGAGAGATTAAAGAAAATACACGACATTGTATATGATAAACCCTACGACATCGTAATCACTGACTGGATTGAATTATACTGTAAGAAAGACCCACACCCTCAAAAAACGTCACGGTTCGTATGTAGCGCATTTATCGGTTATATTTATACACAACTCACGCTCCTACCCGAAGATACTGACTGGAGTATCCTGTATCCGAGTTACTTCTCTAGTGAGAATCCAGCATTACGCCTCCTTCACGATTCACATCTCTCGAGAGAAGAACTCATTCATGTGTAGAAATCATCAAGATTTTTCTAATCCATTATATTACAAATGTCTTACGCAATTTCATTCGTTTGTAGTTGTCGAAATGATAACTATGGGGAAAATTTATTAGACCGTGTCTGTTATTTTCTACGTTCAATCGACCGATTTTCTCTCCCGATCGAAATCATTTTAGTCGAATGGAATCCACTTGATGGCTACGAATCCATCGCGGATGTCATCACAAAATGGCATATATCGGTGCCATTTCGCCATCCTATTCGCATTATTACAGTTAGCAAAGAGAATCACGAGAGATTTATAAATAAGTTTAACTATACGGAAGGATATAAATCTTTCCAAGAATACCCTTCAAAAAATATCGGCATACGTCGCGCGAAAGGAACATATATTATTCAAACGAATCCAGATATTTTTTATCCTATCAAAACCATACAACTTATTGAACGAATGATTCGAACCGAACGTATTCAAAATGTTATTACATGCGGTAATCCTCGCGGAAAACGGGTTGATTTACTTGAAGTTCATCATTTTCCGTCATTATTATCAAACCAAGACCATCCAGATAAAATAAAAAAACATATTGAAAATATGGAAATGTATCTCGTAAAATACAAACACATTATAAAGGGTATAACCGCATATGCTCTAGGCGATTTTATGTTATTTCAACGCGAACACGCTGTAAAAACAAAGTCATTTAAGGAATGTCCGATCGCACTTCATCATCACGAACAACCTTTTGTAGATGAATTTGAAAAATTAGGATGGCCCGAAAAACCTGTCGACGGAATTACAATTTACCACTTCGACCATTCGAGAATATCCTATGAAAAAATCGATGAATCACGCAAAGTCAATCCGACTATCGTAACATTAGAATATTTACAGTCGCTTGTAAATGATGATAACTGGGGGTGTAATGACCTTGAATTATCAGAACGAGTGATAACTGCGTAATCGTGTAACATATATAA
>RGCF01000452.1 GCA_009919265.1 Bacteroidota bacterium
GATGCAAGACTTTGGATATAATCTTGAGCCAGAATCATCAACCATTCAAGATGCGCTTAAAAACGCTTATGCATGTATTAGGTCTCGACTTTAAGAAGACATTTGATAATACACCAGCCGGCGATAAAGAATTTGCGTCATTGCGGTATGGAGCAATCGCCGGTCTAACAGATCAGGATCTCGATGGCTTCAATATATTTGGTCTACTCGCTACGTATTTCTTAACGTTCTGGCCCAATCTAGTTAGACGCGGCTTCATCAAACGTATACAAACGCCATTAGTCCGTATATACCCAAAGACCGACCGCAAGCTCCCTGTTATAGCTTTCTATTCGATGACGCAATTAAACAAATGGCGAATTGAAAATGCGGATGTCGCTGATAGTAAATATCGATACGAATACTATAAAGGATTGGCCTCACATGACGAAGGCTTAGGCGAAGTTAAAAGTATGTTCGCTAACATAGATAAAAAGATATGTCTCTATACGTTGGATGAACAAGCAATTAAACAAATGTATATCTATTACGGGACGGAAACTATAGACCGAAAGAAAACATTAGCTACAAATGTATCGCGAATCCCGGTTGAAGGACTTATAATACCACTTAGTCAACATTTCGAAATCGATTCTAAATTATACCAGAGAGATAACATTATTAGAAAACTCCTAAGTTGTATTGATGGTATGGTTATAAGTCGACGTAAGATTCTATACACCGCTAGAAAACATGGTCGCAGTAAGATTAAAGTCGCGGGCCTCGCTAGTGAAACGGTGTCTAACGCAAACTATCACCATGGTGAAAATAGCTTATGTGATACTATTACTAAGATGGCGCAGGCATATCCATGTGCTAGAAACTTGCCGCTGTTAATTCCTCTGGGATCATTCGGAAGTAGATCACGCGGCTATACTGATTATGGTCAACCCCGCTACACACATACAAAGCTTAATTCTAAATTAGTCGACTTGTTATTTAGAAAGGAAGACGACTATGTATTGGAATATGAACTAGAAGAAGGCAAACGGTATGAGCCCAAATACTACGTTCCTATTATTCCATATGCTTTATGCGAGACAACTGAAATCCCGGCGACAGGCTGGAATATCAACGTGCAAGCGAGACATATTGATGACATTATTAAAAATACAGTTGATATGATTAAGGGCAAAATCAAGCGATGCGGTCCTCTGCGACCCTGGAATAAAGACTTTGCGGGTGAAATACGTATATATAAGAAACGCGAATATGCCGTTGGTCGCTATGAATACGACATGAAGACGAATAAGGTCGAGATCAGCGAATTGCCAATTGGCATGTATGCGTCAAGATATTGCTTTGGCAATGAAGTTCTAGACGAGGAAAAAAAGAAAAAGACTAAGAAAACTAGCGATAACGGCATCAGTGAATTTGCTTATGTTGAAGACGTAGTTAATCGAACTACCGATGATGGCGTTAATATTATTGTCGAGTTAAAAGAAGGGGCCTATGATAAGATTAAAGCGTCTGATAGTAAATATGGAAACTCTGTATTCGATCCTATAGAAGATTACTTGAAACTAAAGCGCCCTATTTATCATAGACTTAACTTATTAAATCAGAAAAACGAAGTGGTTGAATTTAAGACATACGAAGATATATTTAATACTTGGTTCGAATTCAGAAAGCAGCTGTATAGTATAAGAACAGATAGAGAAATTATATTAAATGATTTGATGATTGCTATGTTAAAGAACATGCAGAGGTTCAGCCAGAAACATGACAGCTATAAGATAACAAAGTCGACTTCAACGGAACGCTTTATTGAAATCCTAGTTGAAGAAAAAT
>RGCF01000453.1 GCA_009919265.1 Bacteroidota bacterium
TAGAATTTCAATGTGTTGAATTGATTCGACGTTTTTTTGTGATCCATAAGGGAATTACGTTTCCAGATGTTGTAGACGCAACTGATTTTTTCAAACGAATAACCGAGTTTGAAACAGTGAATAAGACGCATACACAAGTCCCAGTTGTTACATATTCGTTTCCATATACATATTCACCATCGCATTATTTACGGCCTGGAAGTATATTATTTTGGAAATACAAAAAAACAGAGTATCCATACGGTCATGTTGCTATGATATGGAAAAATGACGCGAATACAAATGAAACATATGTAGTTCAACAGAACTTGAATCCACCAATAAAACGATACAATACTACTGTGCTTTTTTCTAAAATGAATCGCGCAGATAGTAAATTTGCTGGTGTAAAATTACTGCCGCGTGAATATTTATCTGGAATTCAAACATTAAATTGTATTATTCACCGGTTATAATTTGGAGGCTAGGACTGTATTTTGTTGTGTATTATCTACTGGGGGGGTTGTGGTCGCTGCCCCTGCCGCCGCTGCCGCTGCCGCTGCCGCTGCCGCTGCTTTTTTTTTCTCAATGACCTGATTATAAATCTTTGTCATTTCTTGGCGACGATAATAGTCTTCAGCTGATTTGTCCATAAATTTTCGTATTTCAGTAAAACGCAATTGATTTGAACTTGTGGGTATATTCGCATTGTCATTTTTCATTACCGTTTCTAACCCACCCCGCATATATTCTCTTATCACACGTTTTAAATCATAGTTACTATGTTCTAACGCAAGTTTTATCTGTTCTTCTGTCATATCGGTTTGCGACATAATAACACGTGTCATCATATCGATCACTGCTGGAGAAGGAATAGGTGCTAAAACCGTTGATTGTTGCGACATTATACGAATACAATATAGTTATGTAAAACTTTATATACTTTCCTCTCAACATCAGAGTAAAACTCAGACTCAGACTCAGTCTCATAATAGTGGCAGTATGACAATTGATATCCGTCCAATGATAGAAGACGTGTCGCAGGTTATGACAAAGCACATTACAAATATATTATCAGGCGTAATCGGTGAATATACGGTGTATAAAGAGACGCACGATACAATTATGGGATTGCCTTGTGTTCGTAAATTACAAGAACGAATTCACGAGTTGGAAGGGTCGAATAGCAATGAACGAAGCACTGGTGGCGGTCAGAGCAGGAAAACAGCGGAAACTACGAACGAATGTGGAGGTGGTGGTCTATCGCGTGAAGATGAGATTCTTCAACTTCAATCTGCGATTGCTGAGCTTAACCGTTATATCGTTGCGTTGGAATCAAAGGTTGATATGAAGAATGTATGCCCTTCTTCTGGTTCTTCGCAACCCTCACTATTCGGAACTACTACTGCTTCTGATACTAACTACCAAGAAGAAGAATCGATACGTTTAGAAATTCACGAAAATGATACCTCCAATTCGGCCAAAACAAATGAACACGAAGAAAAACCTATATTCTCATGTTCAAATACAAAAAATGAAATAGTATCTTCTTCCCTGAGTTCAGGTGAATGTGAATCGGAAGCACAAAACACAGACGATGATGATAAAGCAACGGAATCAACAGAAGAATTAGCGTCACTCGCCCAAGAAGTTCAACAACAAATAGCCGAAGAAGACGCTGTCGAAGATGACGCCGAAGACGCAGGCGAAGAAGACGCAGGCGAAGAAGACGCAGGCGAAGAAGACGCCGAAGAAGACGCCGAAGAAGATGCCGAAATCGAAGTTTCGGAAATAAAAATCAAAGGAAAGACATACTTCACAAC
>RGCF01000454.1 GCA_009919265.1 Bacteroidota bacterium
TTTTAGTATATTTTCATACTTATTTCCTCTGTTTACTTGTGTAGGTAGTTGTGTAGTTAGTAACGTAGATATTAGAATTTTTTTTTTATTATCCGGTGTCTCATTTGTATAGTTTTTATTACCCTCATATTTTGTATTTTTAAAATATTTGATTAATTTATCAATAAGTCTATATATATCTGTTAAAGTAATGTGATTTTTTACGTCTGATACATCAAGCCCGTTCTTTGTCAATTTTTTTATTTCATCCTCCACTTCATCCTTTACTTTTTTTAAAATTGTTGGTGTTTGTGTTTTATGCCTTGACGGCCCTAAACCCATTCCTATATATTTCTAACAAATTACCATGATATACTATGTCATCGTAACTATGGTAGTATAATACATACGTATATTTAAGAAATCTCCAAAGATCTGCGATTTACGTCGGGTTCAATGGTAGGAACATTGAAAACAGTTACGGGCACCTGAGGGTTGGGGGGTTCAGACCGGAGTTGATAGTTGGCATTCCTCAAGCTCTGGCCCACCGTATTCACACCTATAAGTGCTCCCGCGGACAAAAAGTTCTTCCCCTTCAAAGACCCAGTCCCCATAGGGTTCTGTTGTGCCCAAACAGAGTTCGCATCCTTGGGCAACAGCTCGGAAGGAGTCAGTTGATCCCGAGGATAGCATCCAGCAGGTTGTTCGGCATTCCCGAAATTGGCGGGACCAGAAGAGGGTGTCGGAACAACCTCTGGTGCATTCTTTACGACGTTCTCGCGTGTAGGGCCGGCCATGGAATTCCCACCCGCCTGCGCAGAATAGTTAGATGCCGCAGAAAGAGTAGCTTGGAATCCCTCACGACGGGTAAATAAATCAGGTTTCGCATATGCGAGAACCAAAACCACACCTGCTAACACGGCCAATGCGCCAACCGCTTTCATACTTCCAGAGGTACCTGCCATATTTGCTTCTGTATATTGGTTTCATCTTTCTTCTTCGGAAGTTAATTCAGATTCGGAATCTGGTATGTCAAAATTTCCATACCGCTTGTAATACCGTTCCGCCATTTCTTCTGCATGAAGCCTGGCCAACGAAGCCCTCAGCCGGGCCTGCCGAACTCGCTTACGATTTAACAGGCGCAAAGCCCGTTCTTCCTCCGACAAGTTTCCAAATGGGATAATCTCCTGGGTAACTTCCGCTATCGGGAGTTCCGGAAGTTCATTTTCTACAGTTTCAGGCGGAAGCTCTTCTCCTGTCACACCCAGCTGATCAAGAAAACCGGGATCCACTTTGGAAGTAATTACCTCCTCCAATTCTGTCAAACTAAAGTAAAGTTCATACCGAGTTGTAAAAAACACAAGTCGTGCCGGAATCCACGTTGCTCGGAATGTTTCCCCAACTCTTCCCGCCAAATCCACCTCCTCCGTAATCCATTCATATACCAACCGTTTAAAGAATACCACCTCATCTAGCGATTTTGAAAAATACTTGGATGCCTGCTCCAGAAAATCACGTATAAATATTTCCTTCAGATCTTCTTCCGTGATACTGAGCTTTGCTGGATCTGTCGTAATTTCCTCAATCTTCGGCGCATTCTTAAATGTAAATGTATAACACTTCTTCGCTGCATCAAATTGCGGTGGAAGGACTTGGAAGCTCATATGCGGTTACCTTTGTTATATGTTTAAGAATCATATCATAGGAAATGACGAAGCCCGGGACTTCTTTTATAAATAAAATGATAGATTACCTCGGTAATGAACAAACACGTGACCGGATTCAATCGGATATTCTCGATCCTATCTTGAATCATATCATG
>RGCF01000455.1 GCA_009919265.1 Bacteroidota bacterium
CGACCTATCAGCATAATAAGAAAGTAAATTAAAGGAGAGTAACATGGCATCAAGCAAGAAAAGAGGTATAAAGTCCTCAGCACAGGATAACTTCCTACAACCAGATCCTGTAACAGGTTTGTCTGGCACAAACGTAGGAACAGGTCGAGCATATGGCAATGGTGCTGTTGATTTATCTTGGTCTTTGCCTGCTACATCTCCTGCAGCAACTTCTTATACTATTACAACTACTCCAACAACATCAACTGTAGTAACAGGTAATGCAAACACAACTTATAGATTCACTGGTCTTTCTGGTGGAACATCTTATACATTTACAGTAGTTGGAACAAACGCTGCTGGTACCGCTAATCCAACAACAAGTTCTTCTATCTCTGTAACTACCGTTCCACAAGTACCACAATCTGTTTCTGCATCTGCAACATCTGCAAATACAAATACTATTTCATGGACAGCAGGCGCAACAGGCGGTAGTGCACTAACCTCATATACAATTACTGGTTCTGATGGATCAAGTTATACTGGTATTTCTGCTTCTGCAACATCTTATGCTGCAAATGACCCTGGTGTATCACCAGGATCACAAACTTATACTATTGTTGCGATTAATGCTAATGGTTCATCTACAGGCGCTACAACTGCATCTGTTACAACTACCCCGCCGTTCTTCCCATTCTTCCCTCCATTCTTCCCTCCATTCTTCCCATTCTTCCCTCCGTTCTTCCCTCCATTCTTCCCATTCTTCCCACCATTCTTCCCACCGTTCTTCCCATTCTTCCCATTCTTCCCACCATTCTTCCCATTCTTCCCATTCTTCCCATTCTTCCCCCCATTCTTCCCATTCTTCCCATTCTTCCCACCGTACTTCGTACCACCATTCTTCCCCCCATTCTTCCCATTCTTCCCATTCTTCCCACCGTACTTCGTACCAGCGCCAGCAAGTAATCGTCCTTGCGCTCCATATCAGATTAATACATTCCAGAACGGATGCTCTTATAGCGTTTACTGTTCACCAAATGGTGCAGCATCAGGATCCTGCTAAAACATGATACAATAGTATTATAGTTTAGGAGTAATATGATAACTGATTATGATCTTGCAATAGGTTCTGAAGAAACTCGAATAAGGGGTCACGTTAGAAGTCCTTTAGTATGGGTAATTGATACAGAATGTGTTTATGACAGTGGAATAAACCATGACTATGTATATCTTTTTACAGATCATGATGAAGTTATTGATGTTTCAAATGAATATCCAGATCATAGTGAAATTGCTGTAAGGTTTTTAAAAAATGGAAATATTCTTGAAGATTTGTGTACATCTGAATATTTTGGTAGCATTTTATTAAGCAATCCAACTGTGGTAGATCAAAGAGATTACCCATACGGTCATTGGGTTATTGCTCCATATGCAAAATTTGATGGAGAAAAATTTATTATATTTAATCAGGATGGCTCTCCACAAGATATGTCAACTCTTTCTGAATGGGATATAACTAATGAAAACCATCCAGAATATAAACCTATAGTATAATTTATTTATGCAAGAAAATCTAAAATCTAGATGGCAAAAATATAAAGAAAAAAATGGTGTTACTCCTTTAGATCTATTAAATCCAAACACAAAACCAGCAAATAATGAGTTAGCAGAAAAAAGATTTAATATTTGTAAAGAATGCCCAGAGTTAATTCCTGTAATTTCACAATGTAAAAAATGTGGATGTTTTATGCATTTAAAAACTAAGTTAGATGCAGCAAAATGCCCATTGGGTAAATGGTAAAAACTTTATATGCTATAATTA
>RGCF01000456.1 GCA_009919265.1 Bacteroidota bacterium
AACGCAAGAAGAAGTGAATGATTACTTGGATGCTCTTCGCGAGATGGGAATCATCAATATGTTTGGTGCTGCACCATATATCTCTGATACCTTTGGCGTGTCAAACAAAGAAGCACAGAAATATCTCAAGAATTGGATGCAAACTTTTGATGAACGGCATCCGCTGTAAGCAAAAGTTTACTATTGCCATTTGTTAGTATATAATAAATGGTATATTGCAAGGCAAGCCCCAACTTTGCAGTATTATTGAAGGGGTTTTTTGTGAAGGTATATTATATGTCTACTGCTCTTAATTCATTTGTCAGTTATCTTGCTCGTGGCAACACCGTGACTTCGCGTCAGGTTCGCTCGATGTTCAAGGTTGATAACGCTGCTGACCTTGCCTATCGTGCTCGCAATGAGGGTATCTCGGTTTACACGAACCGTACCACTTTGAGCGATGGCACCAAGACGTTCACGTATCGTCTCGGCAATCCGTCGACGCAGTTCGAGAAGTATCTCGATCAGGGTCACATTGCGCGTGCTCGCAAGACTCTCTATCGCGATGCTATTAATGTCTCGATGACAGCCTAATCTTGGCGAACAAAACCGTTCTGGTTCTCGTGGGGGCAGTTCTTGCCCCCACAGTTTTTTTGACATTCAATTCTTCTGGATATATAATAAGATGAGCAGGAGAAGTTTATGACCAAAGTAATTATTGCAAAATCAAAAATTGATTGTGAGCATTTGCTCGGTCAATTCTTGGATGAGTCTCATTTTGACACAGTGATCAATGAAGACACTGATTGTTATTTTCAGAGCGAAGATGAAAGCAATATTGCATTCAAGTTTCGCAAAAACTATTTCAGCAAAGAACAACAAGATGCCGCATATGCTGGCTTGCGTGAAGCAGCCACACAAACACAGAACCGTGGACTTGCTGCAGGACCAAAGGGTGAGAAGTGCGGTGGTCGCGAGTGGGTGACTGAATTTCAATTGCGTGCTATTGACTATCTCAAGAAACAAGCAGAGAATTCTGTTGTTCAAGTCAATGTAAAAGATGAAATTGAATCATTGCGTGCAAGATATGAGAATGAAGAAACATCTCGTGGTCTTGTTTGGTTGAGCGCAAAGGTCAAAGAAGATGGCTTTGACTTTGAGAAGTGGCTCAAGAAAGTTGTAAAGATGCCCATTCAAGAGCGCAAGCAAGAAGCGCAGGGTGTTGAAGAAACTTATATTTCAGACACCACTTATGCGAATGTTGTGTTCTCTGGCATTGCTGGTTGGTTCGATCGTTATCCGCGCATTCCATATGGTCGTGCAACTGCCTATACGCAACACTCATACGACAAGTTTCAAATGGGATTTCCATTTCTTCAAACGCTAGATCGTGGCTTTGCTGAGTTACTTCCAAATCGTCATGCTGCTCAAAGAGAAGCAGCGGATAAAATCGATCCAGCGTTCTTGGTTCCAGGAACAGTGTTCACTACCATTACAGTGAACAAGACTTTTAGAACCGCAGCACATCGTGATGCTGGTGATTTTTCAAATGGTCTAAGCAATCTACTTGTATTGTCTAACAATGGCAACTATACAGGTGGATATCTAATTCTTCCAGAAGTTCGTATTGCTGTGAATGTGCGTCCAGGTGACTTGTTGTTAGTTAATAATCATGAGTACATTCATGGCAATACTCCAATTGAATTGCAAGATGATGTTGCAGAGCGCATCAGTCTTGTTTGTTATCTGCGTGAGAAGATGCTTGAACTCGGGAGCAAAGAGTATGAAGATCATCGATTTAATTATGTTGAGTCACGTCGA
>RGCF01000457.1 GCA_009919265.1 Bacteroidota bacterium
TGAAGAAATACATTCAGACTTTATTTCACGTCAATTAAGACAATGGGGAGATGTTGGTATATCCCTTATTACAGCAAAGAAAGAAGGAACTCTTGGTGACAGCGCTGATAAAATGCTTCAGACAGTTGGTGTTAAGAGTTCCTATCCATTGAATTCTGGAAAGAATGGTCTTTGGGAGATTATAGATAAATGTGAAGCTATTAAGACAATGGACTGTAATGCTTTTGATAATGCAAGTTTTGCGAAGGACTGTGGTATATGTTTAGATATTGGTGAAAACAGCGATAAAGTGAAAGCAACAGGTGGACTTGTTTTACTATCAGATGATAAAAAAACTGCAAAGCAAGGGGCACATTCAAACTTCCTCCCCAATTATAAACCAACAATTGGCTTCTGTCCGGCAGGAAAGATGGTATCTACAAAAGAAGAATGTCTGAAATTACAGAGACAACTTTTATGTAATAAGAACTCAAGTTATGATCAACCAGATTGTTCACAATGCTTTTCTGATACTACATATTCCATCGTTGACCCTAAGACAAGCCCAGGTGTGATATCTGATTCAGGTAGTATTTCTGTAATAGGTGTTGGTAAATTAAAAATTGAAGAACAGGGATATAGTGCAAAAACAGGAATTATTCTTAGTACAACAAAATCATATGACTACACGGTTCGTGGTAAAGAGGGATCTAGAATTAAATTTGTTCTAGAAGAACCACCCAATTCTGACGAGGATAACCCGATAGTTCCCTACATATCAGGTGTTTTAACAGGTGAAACAGGAACAGGAACATTTAGCCAGGATTTACGTAGAATTGTTTTAGTGGATGAAGTCACTGGAAGGAAACCTCGTGCTAAAGGAAAAGCAACATTGAATGGAACTCCGGTGTCTACCATGTCACCTGGATATGGCCAGAACACTGCAACGATTATAGTAATAGTGCCATTTAGTTTTACAGATACAACGACAGAAGAATCGACCTTGTGTAAGGATGCTCCCTTCGTGACGACCCAGGCGGCTGCTGAGTTTCTAGGATCTGATCCTTGCTATAAAAAGGGGTCTGGACCTGGTAAATTTTCTTTAGAATGTCTTCAGGGCATCTGGGAAGACAATAGTTGTACTGGAGGAGGAAGTGGATATCCTAAGGATGCTAGTTCTGCAGCTACTCTAATGACTGGTTCAGATGGTTCTTTCTTATCTCTCAACGATATTGCAGATTTCATCTATAATAAGGCGCTCATTACTTCCACGGGTATTGATGAAGATGGTAAGAAAAAGAGTATGAAAGATTGGTCTGACGCTAGTGTTTTTTGCACGGGTCAGGAGATTATCTCTCCTTGTGATACACAAAATAAAAATTCAGGACCCTTATCTCCAGAATGTATTATACATTTATGGAATAATCAGAGTTCTAAGAAAACCTGGCAGGGCAAGGATGACCCAATTGGGTCAACATATTATACGTCTAATGCTGTCAGTTTGTTTAGCGAGGGACCTGTTTTACGTTCATGTCAGGCTACGGGTACACTTTCTCCTATTGATCCTCAGGGAAATAAGAAGAAAGATATCATTAAGTATTGGCAAAAGCAGGGTGGTGTCAATAATGTCAAGAGGGTTATGGCCGATTTACATAAAGCTGCAAATGCACAAGCAGTTGCAGATGATCAACTTTCTCCTTATTTCAAGCAATGCTATGGAGATATTCAGATGGCACCGAGACCTGCTACAAAGTTCAGCATTCAGAATAACAAGCTTCCTGAGACTTATACGATTAGTAGAAATAATGTATTAGTTTCTTC
>RGCF01000458.1 GCA_009919265.1 Bacteroidota bacterium
GACTCCATGAATTCCATATCAATCGAGCCACGACTCACATTACAAACTACAGAAAGATCAATTCGCTCCATCAATAGTACATTTGCTGAAAATTCAATCCCCATCAATGCTTCTAATACTTCAACTGATACGGAGAATACGGGGTATAATGGTAGCATCGACATGTCATATAGACATCGTTTTGAAACGGAAGGGCGTACAATATCAGCATCGGCTCGTGTTTCCGGAAATAATAATATCGGATCCGGAAAAAATAATGCCGTCAATGATTTTTATCGTTCGATTACTCAATCATTCTCAGATACACTGAGACAAGACATGCCCTCCGAAGGTGATGGGTATAATGCATCAACCAATATTGCATTTACTGAAAATCTTCATAAGGATGGTCAATTGCAATTGAGCTATAATTATGCATTCAATGAAAATACCAATGACAAAAAGATTTATGATTTCAATGTGAATACAGGTGAGTATTCATCTTTGAATCAGAGATTGTCCAATAATGCATTGTCAACCTATGCAACACAAAGACCTGGAATCACCTATAAATACAATCTTTCGCAAGCAGCAAATATTTCTGTTGGTGTAGATTATCAGATTGCGAAGTTGAATGTTGAACAAACATTTCCAAATGCCTTCAATACCTCAAGAACATTCTATAATGTTCTTCCAAATATCTCTTATCAAATGCGTGATGGATTCACAAGCAATGCGCGTTTGAGTTATAGAGTGTCAACGCAGCAACCTTCCCTCTCACAATTGCAAGATGTTATTGACAATACCGATCCTATTCGTCTTTCCACAGGGAATTCAAATCTTGTGCAGGAAATCAACAATGAGATTCGAGGAAATTATGGAACATTTTCCATGATGAGTGGTCGTGCATTTTTCACGATGGCTTCTTTGACACTTATTGATGACAAATTATCGACAGAATCAATCATTGCAACAAGCGACACCATCCTCCCCGGTAATATCAGACTTGGGAATGGAGCTCAACTTACAAGACCAATCAATATCAGTGGCGCATTCAATGCGAGCTCATTCATCACCTATACATTTCCATTTGAACCATTTACAGGTTTCAAAATCAATGTGAATTCAAATCTTGGTGGATTTTTCTCGCGCACACCCACTCTCATCAATGGCTTGCGCAATGATGCTGATAATCTTGCCATCACTCCATCACTCGCGCTGGTGAGCAATATCAGTTCAGATCTTGATTTTTCTGTTTCTTGGAGGACCGCATATACATTTGTGCAAAATTCCATTCGCAAGGAATTGGACAATAATTTTGCCATTCACACATTATTTGCTCGCGTGAACTGGATTTTCTTAGGTGGATTTGTGTTTTCAGGTGACTTCAATTATACCATCAATAATGGATTGCAAGGAGATTTAAATCGAAGCATTCCACTGTTGAGTCTTGGAATTGGAAAGCGATTCTTTGATGATAATGCAGAAGTGAAATTTTCTGTATATGATGCACTCAATCAGAATCAAAGCATCAATCGTGCTGTGCAGGCAAATTTCATTGAAGATTCTCGCACCAATGTATTGCAACGCTATTTCTTATTGAATTTCACTTATAATCTTCGTGCATTTGGTACGCCGCCGGCTACACCCCCTGGTGGTGGAATATTTAAAATGGGAAATTGATACGATAATGCCTTATCTACCTCAAGCACCTCATAAGCCGGGCAGACATGTCTTCAAAGATTTGGATCTGAAGATATTGTCAACCTATATTGACTGGACACCTTTTTTTCTTTCATGGGAAATGA
>RGCF01000459.1 GCA_009919265.1 Bacteroidota bacterium
GGAATCAATGAATTTAGAAGATAGAATTAAAAATGTGCTTTTTGAAATTGGTAAAGACATAAAGGTTCATAAATTAATTGACGGTAATCTTATTATTGAGATAGATTATGATAAATATACAATTGAAATTATGGAACTTTTCAAAAAATATATGGAAGAATAATTATTTATTCTTTTTGCCATACTCTCCGTACTTACCAAGAACTGCTTTTATAGTGCCGTCTTTTCTCAAACGAACAATCATTCCATCTTTAATCTGAATTGGATTAAATTTACGACTTGGCTTATATTGTCCAGAAGACATTACCACTACCACGCTTTCTATTACTTTGTTTTTCTATAGGATTAAAGAAATCTGAAAACATTTTTTTATCTTTTTCAGCATTCACTATTCTCCTTGACCAAGAATAGCCAGCATCCCCACCCCATGCAAGCCACATGATGTACCCATTAGATGGATTAGATTGATTTCCCCAATCCTTCCCCTTTTTATCTACTTCATGACGAGAAAAGTAAGAATACATTCTCTTAACTGTGCTTAATGACAGCGTCTCTCCATTTGCTAACTGACGAGCACGAGTCCATCCAACTGATGTTCCTGCACCGCCAGCCTTGCCATCTTCTTTAAACTTAATTGCTTTTCTTGCTGCTGCTCTTGCTCCAGCAGGTGGAGAATATCCATCTGCTTTCATTACTGAGTCTGTTTCATAAATTACAGAATCATCATCTTCCCAAAGATCATCTGCTTTTTTTGCAGGTACACAGTTAGGAACTTGTTTGCCATTTTTTCCTGGCTTCATTCCTCTTTGCACATATCCATCCCAGCAAGGTGCCTGTTTATTTAAATCTGAACAACAATCATTTTTCATTTCATTTGCCTGACAAACTGGACAAAGGTCACAGCAAACATTCATATCTTTACATGTTGGACAACCACATCCATCATATGTACATCCTTCTGATGTTTGTCCTATTGTTGAAATATCTTCTTTCATGACTTCATTTTTATCCATGCCAATATTTTCTTCTAATGATGGCATAACCAATACTTCAGATGACTTATGTCCGACGAAATATTCTGTTTCTTCAAGTCCGCCGTCTTCAACTTCAAATAATTGAATTAGTACTGCTGGTTCTGTTGGAGTAGCCTCAATTGCATATTCTGATCCTGGCATTCCAAGTATTCCTTCGTTCATTACATGAACTACACGACCAATATGAACTTCGCCTTCTTCGTATGGTGCTATGACCATATCCCCTTCTTTGACAATAGACTTGCCTATATTGCCCTCAGAGCGGTTTATAGCGTATATTTGTGCTGCTGCTTCTTGTTTTGTCTTATGGCAGCCCATAACCTCTCCTGTGTCTTTTACGGCAGGGTATCCAGAACAACCTGACGACCCCTTAGCACCTACATGATATGGCATAAGAAATAGTATATCATATGTTATGGTAAAATTAAGACATGACAGAAAATCTTACACCAGAACAACAGGCTGAGGTTATTGTTCATAAAATAATCCAAGCAACTAAAGATAGAATAGTCTCTATTCTAGAACCACAATTTGATAAAATAGCAAATGGACATCTTCATTTTGATAAGGGTCTTGCTAATGCTATTCTTACTGATATTAAAAACGCATAATAAAAGAGCCTTTTATCCACATGCTCAGGTGGCAGTATGACAATACTGTTATTTATTTGATTTTGATAGTTTTTGGTTTCTTTTCTTCGGGGATGTTTCTTTCCACAAAGACGCTAAGAATACCG
>RGCF01000460.1 GCA_009919265.1 Bacteroidota bacterium
TATCTATTAATTCTTCATTGACTCGTTCTGCGTTTACGAATAATCCTTGTTTTGATAGTAATGGTTGTTCAGCTGATTGTGATGGTGATGATTGTGGATTACATAATTTGCTTATAATATCTTTCCTATTAATTATTATTAGATTTATTATTAGATTTGATAATAACCTCACAATTTTTTTCTTCTCAAACATCACTCCTCCCCTCATCCGTTTATAACTACGGTTCTTCCGCCATTGCGTCGTCCGCTTATTATTTCGAATTTTCCGCGTCACTTTCTTCATCATTCGACGAGTGTGTTATATATTATGTATATAATTATTTCGTTGTTTGTTTTATGATAATAGATGAGATATATAAATTTCGTATGGTTCTGCCGGCCGTCAGGCCGGAGGAGGCTGGTAGGCGGGCCAACGCCGCTGGTAGGCGGGCCAACGCCCCCTCTAAAACTTCACATTCGGCGTCGGGACTTTCTCATCCACATTGAAGAATTTCCGCCTGAACCGCTGCATATACTTGTCGGTTAGTTTCTTCTTTTTATCCAGAAAATCGTGAACCGTCATTTTACCCAGTAACATATGAATAATCATAAAGATGGAATATACACCGCATTCCGTATTATTTTTTTGATGAGGAACATCATTGATATATTCTTTAAAATGAATACCGTTTGCTTCGCCTTGTTCCTTCACCATCTTCATAAAAGCTCGTATGCGATTTTGTGGGCGGTCGCTCGTGCTATCAAAGAAGAAAATAACGCGTGCCCGAACATCGATAAATAAGGAGACCCAGTGCTCACCCGGCTTGTTGTGCGGGTCAGTATTAAAAACAACCCCGATTTTATATTTCCCGTTTTTTATATGTTTCATAATATCGAAATTACATAATTCATTCCAGACACATTCACCGTCTTCGAGCACTTCGTCGTAATCCACGGGAGACGGGCCGATAAATACAAACGACGGGATAGCGTGCTCGTATTGTTTAAGCGAGTTGGCAATATCGATACTCGAGAGCCATTCGTGGATATTCTTCTTCCACGTCTTCGGGGCTTGTGGCGCAAATGTATAATGAACCATATCTTTATCTATACCAGATGACGCGAAACTCTGGCGCAACCAACACGCCTCTTGGTGACAAACATTATTCATATTGTTTTTAAGTGCCGTCCATATTGCGCGTGGGTCGGTGTCTTCGATTTTCTGGTCGGGGTGGCGTTTATTCCAAAGCGATTTCAGTTTCTCGAGAGATTTGGAGGAATAACACGAGAAATCTTTTGTTTCGTTGATATCGGGGTCGGTTTGGTCTTTTGGAGCACAGGTCACGGATTTGAATCCATCGGCGGCGCCGCCACTGCTCTCGCCACCGCCACCGCCCATTTTAACCAATTCTGTCATTGAAATACTAAACCTATACTATAATGTCATAAAAAATTGAAGTGTTTATATTTATTATATCTGTCATCACGATACTTCCTATTGTATTATGCCCGTGAAGACGCGTTCTCAACATCGTGCCGTTTCCGCCGTTGCCGCCGATGCCGCCGATGCCGCCGTTGCCGCCGCTAGTCGGTCTGCTCGTTCAGTGAAAATATCGGGTGACGCTGACCCCGCGAATATACGAATCAAGACATCGTCGTTTCTTGAGTCGTGTAAGAGGAGTTATAAAGTATATTCTCCACAAAAGAAGGTTCGTCAAAGCCAGCACAATAATAATAATAATAAGGATGATGAAATCGAACTATCGATAACTGAAAATGACGCAATCGAA
>RGCF01000047.1 GCA_009919265.1 Bacteroidota bacterium
CGGGACCGAGACCGGAAGTTTGATGATGTTTCGCCCCTTGTATCGGTATCAATACATCTTGACTTTGCTTGATATTTTGATATACACGATGAACCGGGGTTCCGCCGGATTTTGAATTGATTACTGTTGACGCGATTGCATTTAATCTCTCTTGTTCGCTTACTACAGATGGTCGGTCTGTCATCATAAACAACCCACCACTACCATTGCTACGGCGATGAGCAGGATGGTCTGGATTGAACATATATGGAACATTTACAAGTAGCGGTTTGTTTAGTGTATTTACGCCGTTGTCGCGAACCACATGCGTCGGCGCTGACGATGACGCTGACGATGACGCATTTCGGGTAAAATCGGATGGACGCTGTGATTGAACCGAATGAACTTGTTTATGTGCGTCTATCGTATATTCACTCTGCAATTGTTTGATATTCCGAACAGCGTTCAACGGTGACACGCGAATTTTACTGACTTTATCTAATGATTGTTCTTCAAACGAGAGCTGCGTATAATGAATAAATGTATCAAATTCCGTAACATCAACCCAATGGGTATCAAAATAAATCGTATGTTTCACATTTGTCAGTTTGGATAATCCATCTGAATTGTTTGGCATAATTGAGGTCGCCAATTCATCGCGGCAAATCAATCGTCTGATACCGTCTGCAAACTGAAGAATATTGGTATTTCCAATCATAAAAAAGTTACTTCGGTCAATCGTAAGCCCGAACTGTGTGGCGCGTTCGTGAATGAGATTGTCTTCGCCGCCCCACGCCCAAAAATTCGGGAATCCATTAATTCTCTCGAAATCGACGCCTCGAATCGAAAATATCCCGCCAAGAGCGAATTGGAAACCGTAGAAATGTTTAATAACACCGTATTCTGTATGATAATTCAGGATATTTTTATCATAAGGGAGAGTATCGACATCATTAAAAATGAAAATAATATCCTTGTAATTGTCGGGAAAAGCAGACTTTATGGCTAAAAACCCTATATTCTTCATTGCACCGCGGTTGAATGGGCGTTTATCGCATTGATGAATAAAAAAAAAAGTCCAATCATCGGCGGGGACATCCTCCATTATTTTGTAGATGTATGTGCTAAAAAATACACGATGTGGCTCACGGTCGCGATACGGAACAATGAAAATATATTTCGGAACTACTGCCGGTTTGTTCGTCGCGTCGGTTTCCATCCGTGTGCTATTATAAATACAAAGTATATTATACGAGTATAAGAAAAATACTAGATTATAACGATTGCCGCACGCGGGTCAGACGAAGAGTTACTTCGCCATTGCCGTCGATGTCGCCATTGCCGTCGATGTCGCCATTGCCGTCGATGTCGCCGCCGTCACCGTGGCCTCATTCGGAGCGTATTTTAACAGTATCATCTTTGGAATGAGTTTGTCGCGCATTTCATACAGCTTCTTATAACATTTGTTAATTGTAACCTCGCTCATATCACTGATGCGATTGACATCCTTTTTGGTGATGGGCAGATGACACATACACGCGACAAAGTAGATGATGCCCGAAGCAATACTGTGCGGCGTGTTTTCCGGAATTAGGTTCTGTTTTTCAATCATCACGGCAATAAACTGGCATACTTTGGTGAGTTCGTCGTTGATAGACAGCCGGCTACAATATCTCTCGATGAACGCTTCGGGTTTCGTCTTACAGAAGTTCGTTTTCTCGGAATTATCTAAATTGGATTCGAGTTCGTTGATAATACTGACTGCGTTTTTACATCCTTTCGTAGCAGAAGTATTGTCGAGGTTGAAAATACTCGCGATTTCTTTCGGTGTGCGAGGGCAGTTATGAATTTTACATGCGATATAAATCGAAGCACCGACGACGCCATCACGGTTCAGGCTGCGAAATGTCTTGTGTTCAGAGATGCGTTTATGAACGCGGAGAGCTTCATCGATAATCATCTTAGAAATCCCCTTATTCTGTGCGAAAATGGTGATTTTCTGGAACATATCGTATTGCGCCTTCTCTCGATATGGCATCGATTGCCACTCAGTATAGCGCCGGATTTTCATCATATCCGCGGAATACGAACCACCTTCACACATCACTTTACAGCCGTAGGACGATTCTTTCAGAAGTGGATTGACAGGCATACCGCATCGTGTCGGGTCGTTGTTCTGGTTATCATCCGCTCCATAGTAACGCCATTCGGCACTTTGGTCGAGTGATTCGTCCTTATACAGAATACTACACGCGGGATTTTTACAAGTGAGAAACCCGTCATCCGTGAGGACGACATCACTCGAGCATACATCGCAATTCTCTCGAATTCCGGATTTGCGATAGAGACATTCGACATCTGTTTCAGGTCTGATAAATAGTGATGATATTCGTTTCGTGTATTTTTGTTCCTTCTGCGGTTCTTGTTCTTGTTCTTGTTCCTGTTCCGTAATACGCGACGATGTTTGTTTCGGAGATTGTTGTATAATTTCAGGAATATTCATTTGAATGCATTGTTCTTGTTCTTCGAGTATTTCTGGCGTAAAATCCTGTTCTATTTTTGTCCAAATCGTATCAATCTCTCGAACGCGGCGAATTCGTTTTGTTTCGTTATTGGATGTTGAATGACCAGAGTGGCGATAATGACGCGTTCCGCCGCCGCTACCACCGCCCATTGAAGTAGGAATAAACACACCGTGACACGAATTTAAATTGGAAAGCATCGTAAGAATATGGATATATAATTCGCGGGTGGGTCGGTGGTTTATCCTCTCTTTAAATAGAATATATATTTATACCTTTATATCGTTTTTTTGCTTCAATTTTCCGCCGAACTATCCGCTGACCAACATCAACGGGTTCGGCTCGTTCTTCATCGCCGAACTATCCGCCGACCAACGTCAACGGGTTCGGCTCGTTCTTCATCGCCGAACTATCCGCCGACCAACGTCAACGGGTTCGGCTCGTTCTTCATCGCCGAACTATTATCTATCATAGTTATAACACAATATGGGAAATAAAATATCCGGTTCGTCGTCCGGAAGAAGCGACGATGAAATCACTCAAATGGCGCTGAAATTAGACCTCTATGCTCAGCGTATTATTATGAAAGAGGTGAAATTCAATTCGTCGTTATCTGACAGCGGGAAATGTGAAAAGCTCATTATTATTACAAGTGAAGTTCTGAACCGACTGCCGTTTCGCCTCATTTCATATATGGACCGCCGTCACAAACTATTTTCCGAGAAATACGAGATGTTTAATGCTATGGACCGTGCTCTTCTTGTGAATACGAACCCGGAAATTCTGAAAGAAAGCAAACTCGATGAACCGAATGAATTTAGAAAGAAGCAGATGTGTGTCGGTCTAGCGCGATTTTATATCCAAATCGGGAATTTATTTAACGCGATAATGACGACGATGCGTCCTTACAATTACGAAAATACGCGGCGAACAGGTCCCGATAATTTCTACGATATGCTCTCGTTTAGTTTGTTAGAAGGACGCAAGATGAGTGCTAAAGATAAGCAGAAGTATGAAATGTCAAATATGTCGGGGTTCGCGCAAAAACATAAGGATATGAAAAAACGACTGGCGAGTATAACAAAATTCGGCGAAATCGTCCAAGACCTTACACCCGGCGAAGGTATCTGTAATATTCAGCGAGATATTGAGGAAACGAAAATCACGCCGCTTACGATTGCTGGGTCGGCGTCGTCCGAGTCCAAAATCAAGCCGTCAATTTTTGCAATGTTAGAAGAACTTTACTACGACATTTTTCACCAGGCGTCAAGTGTGAACCCGAAATCACCGCAGTTTATCACGATGTCCGCTGTTATGCGAGAGAAAATATACAAAAATGATGTTCACGAATTATATCGTATTGTTACGGGGAGAGAACCGCCCCCAGATATCGAGACTTTTACTGATGTCGCAAAGTATGTAAATGACAATGAAGAAATTAAGAAGTGGTGTAACCAACCCCAGAACCGAAACTTGAAAATTAAAGTAACCGATGACACGCGAAATGATTCCGGATTCGCGGAGTATATTCAACATATTAAAGAAACATTCGCCTTTACATCGAAGCAGCGGAAAGCGATTGTTGGTTTATTGGACCGTGTATTTGTCACGATGAAAAAGAGTGAAGAGGAATTGCGAGAGATGGATGAAAATTGGTATAAAACCGGTGCCAAACGATACGACGGGTTTGAACGCGATGATGAATACTCCCGAGAATTCTTCAAATTAAACCTGAAATACGATTTCTTCATTAATCCGAACTTGACGGATGCCGAGTTACAAGCTATTACAAATGAGGCTCGAGCGCGTATTGTTCGATTATATGCCGACAGTTATAAGAGATTTTTCAAAGGATTCCAAATTCTTCAAAAAATCCAGGCGAATAGTGAAATCATTCAGTTACAAGCACAGCAAGAACTCGGGATGAAGGGACAGGAAACGACGGGAGAAAAACCGAGCGATAAAAAAGCGACGGTTCTCGAAGGCGTGAAGTGGGAAAATGTGAATTTACGAGACGCAAGGGTTGCGCGCGAAATCATAAGTCAGCAACTAAGTCGAAAAGATGGAAAAATTGCTCTAAAGTATAATGAGTTATCGGATAAATTATTGAAAAAAGGTGACACAGATAGAGGACAAACCCAATTTTGCATATCGCTATTAAATCTTATGAATACAAAGGTGAGAGGTCCCATTTTATCTCAAGACAATTTTGATAATGAAACTATACAACAACTTGAATATCAGTTGTCACAGTTGAACCAGATGTATGAGATAACAATAAACGCAAAGCCGAAACCGAATGAACAAGCCAACGAACGACAACCGTTTTTAGCAGTTGTATAATCACGCCAATCTGTTTTCTAGTTTTTGAAAATATTCCTGATTATACACCAAATTACCGGTGGGACGATATGTATCCGTTGGTTTGTATTCTTTCTTGTCGCCATTGCCGCTGCCGCCATTGCTGCCACCGCCGCCTCCGCCCCCGCCGCCATTTGCGTCATTTCGCTGATTGTATAATAATGTATTGGCGTCTTCCGGAGTTCGAGCCATAGCATTACCACCACCGACACCGTCATCGTATTTTATGACCTTGCCTTCTTCGTCATATAATATAGGTCGCCCATACTCGTCGATTGCCGTTCCAGTCTTTTTCTTGAACTCATTGCGAACATAATTCGGAACATAATGAAGCCACGAGATTAAAAGCAGGTTCGGGTGAGTATAACGCACTAGGAATTTATTTTCTTGTAATTTATCTACAAGATATGCAATACAACCGGCGTGGTCATAATTCGCTACACCGAGAATAATTTCCGGAACTACGAACCAACAAAATGGCTGATTACATTTTTGACGCGATGTCAACTTAATTTTTTCGTGAATTCGCGTAAGGATTTTGTTATAGGTATATAGTTTTGTCTTGTCTTGTTCCTGTTTCTTTTGATACAAGTCGTCTAAATTTATTTTTTCGACATTTTCCACATTATCACCAGAGAATTTGAATAAGTCGTCCATTTCAAATGACGGACGCGAATAACAAAGAGGAATTGTTTGTTGTATTCACTGTAGAAAATAATGGTGGATATACTTACGCGGAATGAATATTAAACACACGCGTATATTGATAAATATATACGCGAACAAATGGATACAAACAGCAGCGGCGGCAGCAGCAGCGGCGAGACAATCAAACACATTGTAATCTCATCCGGCGGCCCTGCCGGACACATGATGTATAGTATATTGCGAACATTAAACTTGAAGGGTGTCTGGGAATTCGATAATATCAAATCGATATACGGTTCGTCCGTAGGTTCTTTTGCTGCTGTTCTAATTGCTCTTCATTATGACTGGTCGGTCATCGATGATTATCTTATCAAACGTCCGTTTGAGAAAATATTCACTTCAGGATACGGGTTAGGACTAGGTAGCGGCAGTGGCAGTGGCAGTGGCAGTGGCAGCGGCGGGTCGGGAACGGGGGGCGGGAATTCGACATCCACCGGCGAACAACCAAGCGCCGAAACATCGACATTCTCCGACGCAAAAAATAAGTTTGATTTTGCCTATCGTTTATACAATAATAAAGGGTTGTATGGACTAAAAGAATTCACTGAAATGCTTCGTCCACCATTACAAGGAAAAGACATTGCTTTAAATGTAACCTTTCAGGAGTTTTATGAGAGAACCGGTGTTGAAATTCATTTTATAGTCACCGAGTTGAATTCTTTTACTGCTGTGGATTTTAGCCATAAAACGCACCCGAATCAACAAGTTATCGAAGCGTGTTATATGAGTTGCTGCTATCCATTAGGGTTTACACCAGTGTATCGTGATGGTTGTTGCTACTTGGATGGTGGTATTATCAATGAATATCCGCTGAATGAATGTATTCGCGACCAGAAATGTAAACTTTCAGAAATACTTGGTATAAAAATGATGTGGGAACGCAAGCCGGCAAATCTTACCGATAAATCGTCGATGTTTCAATTTATTGGCACATTTTTAAATCAAATCAATGCTAATTTTTTCGAAAATCGTATAAAAACCGCGATTCCAAATGAAGTCGTTTGTGTATCTAAAATATTCACAGGACGCGACTGGCTAAATTGGGCAATGGACGAGAAATATAGGCGCGAATTGATATTACGAGGTGAAACATTTGCAAATGTTTTTCTCTCGTATCGTAGAAATTATCAAGAGACGTTGAAGCTTGTTACACAGCAGCAATCAACTGTTCCTGGCATTCAAGTGCAGCCAGAAATTATACAACAGAAATTAGAAGTATTCGTAACGGAGTCAGGAGACCCGTCAGAATCATCTAGGCCTGGCGAAACAATACCAGCGGCACAGCCAGACATCATCGCACAGCCAGAGACATCGACGGAACCCGAGACAGCAGGAGTAACTGTTTCAGAAACCTTTCAAATACATAATACCGACATCACGATGGTATGAATATTCGTTCGTCGTTCGTCGTTCGTCGTTATTATGTCATTATATACTTTACAATACAGTATTCAAAAACTCGAGTATCTTTTCCTTATCCGGCTTGGCATCATACTCGATGACCTGACCATCCTTCACAAGTTTTATGGTAGGATAGCCTTCGATTTTGAACTTGTCGGCCATATCTGGCTCTGCCTCGCAATCCACTGTTTTAAATGTGACACTGTAGCCATTGACAGGTTTTCCTTTAAGTTCCGCTTCAACTTCATCGAGAATGGGTTTGGCTTTCTTACAGTGAGGACACCAATCCACCTTGAATAAGTAGAGTTGTGCGGTCTTCTCTCCGGCTTCGCCTAGACCGTCGGGGGCAGGTGTAACACCCTGCGACTGTTGAAAGAATTTGGTCAATCCAGGAATCATATCATTTTTGATAAGATAATAAACAATACCGGCAATTGCTGCAAGAACAACAATGACAATTCCGATAGTTTTTGAATTTCCGCTAACCGCGGTTCGTATGGATGCCATTGCTGATGACGACGATGATGCCGTTGATGTTGTCTCAACCATAAAATACCTACTTTATTGTTATATTATAATATACGAATGTTTAATACTGATAATGAACGAACTTCATATTGTTCTTGATGAACGACAAAAAAGAATATGAAACGATAAATAGTTTATAATACAGCACAGGGCGAACAATGATTTTTCGTGATAAAAAAACCGGTAGTTTACTAAATGTTCGAAGAGACCAATATATCACCGACCGTATGTATTTTCAAGAAATCATTCGGGTCAACGGCAACGGCAACGGCAATAGTGATACGCTGCTTCACCGCCCGCGTTTTACACAACCGTTTAGTGAGTTCCTCATCATCACAACCGTAAAACCACGATAGCTAAAACCAAAATCATTAATATAAAACCAGCGGTAATGAAGAAATTATATTTCAAATCAGGAAATAAATCAGTTTCAATAATGCCCTTTGTGTCAATAATCGGTTTTACAGCATTGAATAAAATCGCAGATGTTCCGAGTAACATACCAACCACGATAATTTTTGTAATCCACGATGACCACGAACCGGATGAAACCGAGAGCGGGCTAATAAAAAACAATAATACAAGTAAAAGAGAAACACCTAAAAGAATGCAAGAATACTTTGTCTTCTCGCTATACTGGACGATGTAATTAGTTGGGTCTTCAAGGATAGACATATCGATTTCTATTATCTTGTGTATAAACTTATATATATGAGCGAAATTAGTATTTCATTCGTATCGCCCAAAATGGATAATCACGGCCGCGACTATTCCAATCGGGAGCAAACCACGTCTCGTCGGTTTTTGACATTACAGTGCCGTGTTTTTTGCGAAGGACGGAAAATATACTCTGGTCGTGACGATTCTCTCGAAACGCTACGTGGTTCGCTTTCACGTTCGCGTCGACCGAATCGTCTACGATATGATATTGGCAACAACAATGATACCACTGGTCGATAAGTTCGGTAGTAAACGTGCTTTTCCGTATGACATAAATACCGCCGACAAGTTGCCCGGTTTCTGTTATGTTTGGGTCATTATTCGCCTCACAGTAATCAAATACCGACTTTTTCGTCCAACATTTCTCTAAATGTTCCATTTGAAATGAAAAATTACCGTGAGGACTTTGATTTACGATATCAAAATACTCCAATAATCGCGGTTTCCCGTGTGGATTAATGACACATCCGGCGTCGGCGTAAACAAGAATGTCATTCTCCGCCATTTTTTCCAGTGTTTTTTTCGTGAGATACGATTTCCATAACCAATATCCATATCCTTTTGCTGCGTTTGTTTCGATGAAGTTTTGGTGCTTATTCCAAAATGTCGTATCGTCTTTCAAGTCTTTATCTGTATAACCGATGATATGGTCGAACACACCGAGAATACTTGCTTGATTACATATGCGTTTGACCGCATTATGATAATTCGCAGTAGGGCCGCCGAATGTAATGAACCATTTCATAACAATAATTATAATATTACCATACTATAATAGTATTATAATACTAACGCGTATTTATTTCAAAGGTCGTTTTATTATAGATGACTACAACCCGCAAACGAAAATATAAGCGAGGAGGTTCGGTATCAGAACGGGCGAAAATACTTAGTCAGTTAGGCGGCAATCAAGAAACATCCGCCGCGTCAGCATCAGCGTCATCCGGTTCAGGAGCGTCATTGATTCCTGCCAATGCTTCATCGTCACACGTTGGGTCGTCCCGTAAACAACGAACGAAAAAAATGAGAGCATTCACCAAGAAGGATTTTCATAGCGGAGATGGAATGCTTACGACGGTATGGGGGCCTAGTATGTGGCATTTCCTGCACACAATGAGCTTTAATTATCCCGTCGAACCTACCCAAGAACAGAAACACCAGTATATGGATTTTATATTGAACTTAAGGAATGTGCTTCCTTGTAAATATTGCCGAATGAATTTAACGAATAATTTAGCAACACGACCGCTTAAAATATGTCATATGGAAAGTCGCGATACATTTTCGCGTTTTATTTACGACCTTCATGAAACAGTGAATAAACTGCTCGGGAAAAATTCCGGGTTATCCTACTGCGATGTGCGCGAAAGATACGAGCATTTTCGTTCTCGATGCACGCAAGACGCACCGAAGGTGTTTGATTTTAGGAAATTTTATCGTGGAAAATCGGGGAAGAAGGGAGACAAGCACGAAAAAGGATGCACAGAACCGTTATATGGAAAGAAGGCGAAGTGTGTGATTTCGATTGTTCCACAAGAAGTAAAAGTCCCTACATTCAGCGTGGATGACCAGTGTATTAAGAAGAGGGGCGAAGTCGTCAAAGAAGCCGCAGAGACGAAGGATATCTAATTTATAATATCGGGGTATTGTATAAGAATGACTTCACAAATCGGTGGTGCTGAAGTATATGACGATGAAGGTGTTAAAATCAGGCAATTATCGCCTTCGTCTTCGCCATTGCCTTCGGTGATAAAAAAACACGAAGAAAACCTGAGGAAAAAGCACGAACCATTAATCCGTATGTTGATTGGTGTTTGGAATACAAAACGGAGGGGTCGCGCTCCTGAAATAGACCATGATAGCACTGAAATGTTAAATACATTAACGGGCCATATCAAAACAATTATGAATGCTCCATCTATTGATATGTCGTCGTTTGATGAAGACGCATTTAAATCTACTATAAAAGAGATGTTGCATAAATTGTATACTTTTCTACATCAACACAGTCATAGTAAGCCGAGAATGGGGGCGAAAACCGTGCGAGGTGGAATGAGGCCAAGGCGAATAATGGATAGACCACGGTCGGCTGACCCGGCTGGTAATCCACCGCCACCGCCACAGTCGGATGATGACCAAGCCGATTATGACCAGCGGGGTAGTCGTCGTTCGCGTTCTTCAGATGTTTCATGGGGTCAACACTGTATGATGATGATTTTAATGATGTGTTCTATGTTTATGGGCTATATTGCGTATGTTAAATTTCAGCAAACATTAGAAACAGTGACTTCGACAGGAACCGTTGGAGAATTAAATGATATAGCTCAAGAAATCGCTCGAGCATTGCAACAAGTTGAAAATGGTGATTTTTTACAATATCTCCTACGGATATTCACAAAGCCACAAGCCGATATAGAAATATACTATACTGGCCAACTTACACAAATGATTACAACTGCTGTTGAGCGTTCTGTAAAAAATATGGGCGCTCAAATTAAATCAACATGCGGAGGAGACCCTATTTTCCAGGAAGGGGCATTGGCAGTAGGCAGTTTTGACCCTACAAAGGTAGTAAATACAATCGCAAATTCTATCATCGGAACATTGAATTCGGCTCAAACAACTGAATGTATTACAAAAACGGTTCAGGCAATGACGAGAGAACAGTTTCATAAAATAGAAACACAAATTACATTAATCGTTGCTAAAATACTTCAAGGTAAAAATGTAATCGGTTGGTTGTTGTCAGGAGCCAGCGCATTAGGCGTGCCAGCATTAGGATTTTATGTTCGGTTGTTTACTAGGACAATCCGAAGACATATGTCGAGACGAGGTGCGTCGGCAGACCAGGAACGAGCCAGACGACCTGGTAGTCCTAGGGGGGATGGTGGTTTCCTGGCTCTTCCTCCTCCTCCTTCTGAAGGCGGCGGTAGAAAAGCTCGGTCCCGTCGTTTCTTACGAAACAAAAAATCTCGACGTGTTGTTTTCTCGCGTAAGAGGCGTAATTGATGATACCATCATTTTTTCTATATCTGGAAAAAATTGATGATACCATCATTTTTTCTATATCTGGAAAAAATTGAAATCTTTTTTTTTGATTTCATTAACTTGATAACTCTATAGCACCCTCAGAAACAACCTACGATGACATCATATACCGCCCCCGAATACGCAACCATCCGACGCGATGGCTGCTGGACCCACGACTGGAATATAAACCAAAAATCAAATCAAACAGAATCTCGACGTGCCATCGACGAATACTACGCGCGTGAAGAACACGTATTCTCAGCCGATCAGGCATACCCGTACCACCACTCACTTATCAGGTCAGCGTGCCGTTCAGCATCAAAACTCGTCATGGTGGAGGCGGCGCGTCTCGGTATTTCGACACGACCATCACCATCACCATCACAGAAAGATGCAGAGGAAGCAGAGTTGTTCTGCGCCTGTGATGATGATGATGGTTTCTCCACCCCCGCCGCCGTATTCGCCACGCCAACGACGACGACACACAATCTTGCCGCGTTATCCGGTTTGAAGGGCAGTTTCGCCGTCTCGAAACACCACATAACCGCATTATCCGGGATGACGGGTTTGCTTGTGCGCCGTATGCTCGGCATCGGCCTCGGTGGTGCGTGCCATTGCTGCCACATCAACGGCTTGCCCGTCGCACCGTTCCCCTTGGGCGACCTCCACGAAACAACGAAAAGCACCCACGCCGAACTCATGAACCAATACATCCACTCCGCACTTGCGGCCGAATACATCATCGGCAATCGCTACTTCAGAAATGTCGTCCTCGCAAGAAGAGCCGTCCTCAATCTTGCCGCGAGTAGTAGTTATACTGAATTTCCGGTACTCGCTGCAGATGCCGCCCCCGAGGTTCGCGAGGAACAGCGACGCAGATACGAACAAGACCGTGAGAGTCCGGTTGGAATGTTGCATTGCAACGCCTCAAAAAACCTCACCGCTGGCGACATCACACCCGAAGCACTCGAAAACACCAAACAAGAACTCCTCGAGGCGTACTCCGCGAATATCGACCGGCTGATGGCCGCGATTCGGCAATACCGGCGCGGGTTTGTCAGTCTCGCCGACATTCGCACCGACCCTGAGTTCGTTCGTTTGAATATCGCGTTCTGGAGATATTTAAACCAAAAGATGAAAATGAAAAACGATTTTGAAATCCGAGATGCCACCGCCGCGTCGAAAATGCCTTTCAGAGCAGTTCATCCTGCTGACTATAACGTCTTCAGAGAAAACAAGGACGCGAAACGGTTTGTCTTGATATCATCGCTGTCAGAACCCGCCGTTCTCGTTCCCTTGATGTTTCGATACGATGTGGCACGCATTTTCGATAACTGGCGACAGAGTTACGTAAAATACTTGAGCGCCGCCAGGGGTACATGGGTGCGTCTTGCCAATGACGGTTCAACTGCGTCGTTTCTCGCATTTGCTGCGATTGAACCGGGGATGGTGACGGACGATTACGCGCCAACAATCGGATGCGCGACAGACTGGCATACAATAACGCTGAAAAGTTGCGCCAATCACATTCCATCGAGGCATCCTGTCTTTGGAGAGTTGCGTGTCAAACATCGTCGTCACATCAAACGCACCGCCGAAGTATTGAACACGATGCATGAGAACCATGCCGCGAATTTCAACAGGCCGAATGTTGGCGTTCCTCGAGCACCTCACCGGTTTCACCCCACCTATGCATCGTTTGGCGAAATGGTCGCCGACATTCGAGACCCGGATAGCATAATGACATTCGGAATGAAACTTCGCACGGTCACGCTGCCAAACCGCGGAAATTGATATCGCGTAAGAAATAATGAATGAAATAATGAATAAATGAATGAATACGAAAATTGGTTCTCCTGAAAAAATTGGATGCTCCCGCACGATTTTTCGGAAGAAAAATTGAAATGTTTTTTTCGCATCTCCCCATATCAACGAACATACATACACACATACAATACAATGGTCGACCCGCAACATAATGCTCGTGTCCGCGCCCGCGCCCCCGCTCCCGTCCAGCCTGCTGCGAATGTATGGGACGAATATGAACGCATCACCAACGAATGGAATCAAAGCGACCAAGTCCAAGAACGCTACACTCACCGAACCCAGATGATTAACAATACTGCAGGATACCACACCGGCAACCAGAGTCTCCACATTCGCTCAATACAAATGTATAATGCTCCTGAGTGGAATGCACTTTTCGGTGCCGAACAATTGGACCCTCTTCTCCGCGAATACGCCCAAGAATCAATCGAATATGCGCAGGATGAAACCGGAACCGTCCCTTTTGCCGGTAATATGGAAGTATCGCTCATCATGCAAGAAAACTATCGCGGCAATATTCATCGCGCAATCTTGATGGTTCATCTCACTCCGCATCGTCGGTTTCACGACGGCCATATCATTCAGAAAGAATTCAGCGAAGGCAGTCGCACGCACCAAACCATCAACCGTTTATTTGACCCCAGCACTCGTGCGGTTGTTTTACAGGCGACCCAGTATCAATTTCTCAACTACATCGCCGACGACGATGACGCATACGAAGTCATGACAGACTATTTCATGGACCCGGACTTTACAACGATGCGATTTTCGTATGTCGGTGGCAATCCTGACGACCAAGAACCGCGTGATGGGCACGTGTATTATGTCGTGAACCCGAATGCACTTGACAACCACAGATTGCACGCTTGTGCTGAAGAAGAATACCACCCCGGACCCGCAGCAGTGGTCGATATCGCGATTCCACCTCCGCCTCCCGTGTACGACTTTAATGAGATTTACCAACGGAATATAGCAGCGATGAATGACGAGGAGGAAAACAACATCATCTACAACGACGACGCCTACAACGCCTACCCGATTCAAGGATAATATACTACATACAAATAGACAGACAAATAAAACACATCATTTTTTATTTGTCTCATTCCATTTCATTACATTCCATTCCATTACATTCCAAACTGGCTAAAATCCGCCATTACGGGTCGCGGAGCATTGATATCCTCTGAACGCGAATAATTCGGCACTTTCTTACACTCGAATGCTGGTTCAGGGCATCTGGCGCAAGCCGGGCAAGGAGGGCATTTATGTCCATCAGACCCGCCTCCGCTGCCGCTGCCTCCACCGCTGCTTGCCTGGTCATTGCCGCTTACGCTATTCATTCCAGGAATACCGCCAGGAGCATTTAACGGAAAAGTGCTCGGAGATAATACAGACACCGGCCCGCCGAGAGAAGAAGCAGTAACTCCGCCATTAATACTAGGGTCGTATTTTGGTGTAGCCGGTAATTTGGTATTTGATGGCAAGTCTTTCGTAGCAACCGGTTTCAATGGGTCGGGAATGTCACTACTTCTTGAAGTTGTAAATCCATCTCGTATATAGTTGCCTAAAGAAGAGGCGAGAATCAATGAGAAAATTAGGATAAGAAATAAATGAACTTTCGTGAGTTGCATACTGCGTTACTATACATATAGACAATAATATAAGTATTCGAATAAAAAGAATTGAATAAAAATAACTACGGGTGAAAGACTGGTAGATGAATGATGAGTCAAGTAAGAGAAGAAGAAGCCGGACAACCTGAGAGTATCATATTTACCAAAAAACCAAGAAAGCAAGCGGCCACGGCGGACACGGCGGCCACGGCGGACACGGCGGCGACGACCAGTCTCGCCACATCGTATATTGTCCCTGAAGGGTCTTGTGCTACCCATACATACGAAGTCGGCGTGGACGAAGCCGGACGCGGGCCGTTGTTTGGTCGTGTTTATACCGCGGCGGTAATTCTTCCGCCCCCTGAGTCGTCGTCATTTGACTTCTCGCTTCTAAAAGACAGCAAGAAATTTCATTCCGAGAAAAAAATACGCGATGCTTCAAATTATATCAAAGAAAACGCGGTGGGATGGGCGATTTCGTATGAAGAGGCGGATGTCATTGACGCGATGAATATTCGACGCGCGACACTCAAGTGTATGCGAGATTCCATAAATGAAGCGATTGAAGGACATCGCGGTAGTTTGGAACACCGAAATCAACCAAACCCAGCCACTAGCGACTACCTTCTTCTCATCGATGGCAACGATTTCATTCCACTTTTGAATTATGATGACGAGACGAGTGAAGTCGAGACATACCCGCATGTATGCGTGGAAGGTGGTGATAATACGTATGCGTGTATTGCAGCAGCATCGATACTTGCCAAAGTCGCACGGGACAATTATATAGAAAAATTATGCGACCAATATCCGGTTCTTGATGAACTGTATTCGTTGCGAGGAAATAAGGGGTATGGGGCGAAGAAGCATCTCGATGGAATACGAGAGCATGGGATTACACAATGGCACAGGAGGTCGTATGGAATATGTAAGGAGTTTGCGTAGCGTGAATCGCGTTCTTTGCGTAGCGTGAATCGCGTTCTTTGCGTAGCGTGAATCGCGTTCTTTGCGCACACAGTCGCGTGCTCCAGTCACTTGTTCGCGCCTGTGCTTTTTATTTCAAAACTCATCTGGGCCATACCCGAAAAATCCTCTGCCGCTGCTACGCGACGTCGACGGCAGCGTTGCCTTGATAGAGGTGAGTTCATTTATTTTATTTTTTAGGAGCGAATTCTCCAGTTTTACGGTATTCATTTCTTCATCCATCTCAGTCAATTTGGTTTTGAACTCATCAACCAGCTTCTGTAGATTTTGCAACATTTCCAATGTGGATATATTCGTTTTGATGGCGGCATTCGCCGCGAGTGATGACGAGGTAGCAACGCCGATGGTGATAGACATAATGGAATGGAATGGAATGGAATGGAATGCTGCGGTTCGCATAAATAAACCCAAACATTTCAATTTTTATCGATTGTATTATATATCACCATGGTATGTGCTGCGTCGTGTGCCATCGCGTTTATTTTTATCGTCGCCAATATCTATTGTTGCTCCTTCTCTCACCGTTCTGGAGGAGTCATCCAAGAATTCGTCGCGAAGTTGTCGCCCGACAATCAGAGGCGATATGCCGCGATAACACGCGAGAGACAGGGGATTTATTTTATGGGCTTATTCCTTGGTTTTATTCTCTCGATGATACTACTTGTATGCTGTCGCAAGTATTTTCTTGGCGGCGGTGGCGGTGGCGGGCGCGGCGGAAACGCAGGGGCGTTGTGTATGATTGCTGCCGTGACATTTAGCGTGAACTATTTCTATTATATTCTCTCGCCGAAGAGCGATTGGATGGTGCTTCATCTGAAGTCGGGCGAAGAAACCCAGGCGTGGTTGAAGGTATATCGCACGATGCAGTATAACTATCATATCGGGCTTGTGCTGGGTATTCTGGCAGTGGTCGCATTTGGGAATGCGTTGTGTTCGTAATGGAATGAATGGAATGGAATGGAATGGAATAGAATGGAATAGAATGGAATAGAATGCGATTTAGGATATAAATATAATATATTGTAGTATAGTATAAAAGCTATATAATGGATTTTTCAGCAGAAACCCCTGAAGAGAAGAAGATCCGCCTTGGAGGCATCGTCAAGGTCGTGGAACGTGTGCTCCCCGCTGTCGCCCCCTTTGTTCCGGCTCTTCAGCCCGTCGCGGCTGTCGTTGGCGCAATTCGCAATAAGTAAGCGGAACGAACGACCGACATATACTCCGGCGATGACCAAGCGGAGCGAAGCAAGCGGAACGAACGACGCGGAGCGGAGTAAGCGAAGCGACGCGAGACGAGTAAAATTGATATTAAAATTCGAATATAAAGCAATCGCAGTGTTTCTTTATATTGTCAGACAAACAAACGAACGACCGAACGATGCGTGTTCTTATTTTCGATACCGAGACCACAGGTCTCCCACCCAAAAATACCCCTACAAACCAAACCGATAAATGGCCGCATATTGTCCAGTTAAGCTGGGCAATTTACAACGACGAAACGAAGCAAATCGAAGAAGAAAAAGACAACATTATATCTCTCGGAACTCATATTCCTATTTCACCAGAGTCAACGGCAATCCACGGAATCACGAGTGAATTGTCTCGGGCGCGTGGAGTGCCCATTGAAGTCGCCTTGTTTGATTTCAAGCACGCCGCCAATCGATGCGGAAAAATAGTTGCCCATAATCTCGAATTTGACAAGAATATGCTCCTCGTGGAGTTTTATCGTGCGAGAATGTTCAATACTGTATTTCCACCCAGCGAATACTGCACGATGAAGAATGGGACGCAGATTTGCAAGCTCGTGAAAGTGTGGGAAGATGGGCGAACTTCGTTCAAATACCCGAAACTCATCGAACTGTATCACACCCTTTACGGGTCAGATGTTCCTTCGCCGGAAGGTCTTCACAATGCAAAGGTCGATGTGGATGTGTGTTTGAAGTGTTACATTAAAATGATGGAAATAAGAGATGACATTACTCCATTAGAAGCGTCATTAAACGGCAGAAGCATAATATATAATAGAGGAAGAACTCGATTTTGTGATTTAAAAAATACATTTCAATAATAATTATAATGAAGTGACTAATAGCTATTATTTTTATTTATTCATTCTCCCAATCCACGGAGCAGCAATCTGAAAATGACGCGTTCGTTGTGAAATATATATGAAGCCGTTTCATTTTGCGAAGGAAATCGGCGTTGACCAACCACTCGATTTCCGTTTTGTCGGTGTATTCTTTTATTTTTGGTTTGATGGAGCATAACCCGTATTGACGCAACGAGCGCGACAACGACGACGACGACGACGCCGATGCCGGGCCATACGGCCAGAAATTCGCGCGAACCGTGAGCAGGAAAAGCACGCGTGCCGGTGACAAGTATTTCATTAATCGAGCGGTTCGGCGTTGGTCGGCAACAGGAGCGAAGACACCGTTCGTTGTCTTCATTTCAGCAACAGACATCCAATATTCGTATTCAGGGAACGCGAGGGATATGGTCTGTGTAAATAAACGCCGCCACTCGCCGAATGTTTTGCACGCAACAACATCGCTGGCACGCGAGTAAAGAAGTGGCCATAGATATAAATTGACGATGTCGATGACAGTCTCGTTGTGGAAGAAATCGTTCTCGCTGTTGGTTCCACCACCCCCACCGCCGAAACCATTCGAAACACAGTAGACGGGATAGCACATTTCGCCGGCACGAGGTTTCAAGAACGCTCGTTTTTCGCGCGTCATTTCACAATCTAACCACGGATTATATTGTGAAAGCATAAGATAGAGAGAAGTATACGGTCGCGGGCTGTCGTGGATAAGACGGTTGCGGGAGTTGTCTTGAATATATATATTGTCAGTATCGTCGTGAATAGATAAAGCAGGTGGAAACCAGAAATTATATTGAGATGTCCATACAGCGACCGGGTCGTGGGTAAAACATTGCGGCTTTGACGACGCAACGCCGACCGTGAAACCGGCGTATTTGATGGTTGGTGATATTTGAAACATCTGTCTGCTGTCTTGCTGTGTGTTATATTCTAACGCGTAATAAGAGTAATTCAATTTTATGCGGAGCAGAATCCCCGTATCGCGCTGCGAGACGATAATTTATAATCTTCGCTTTTATGATTAGGCATTACTTATATAATAATATAAATAAATTAAGGTATACATAATACAAAATAATCTGGCGTTAAATGTGGTCTTGATACAAGTATTTCACTATTTCTTTCAATAGGCTTACTATTTAATGGATACATTACATATTTTATTCCATTTGATACAGGCCTTAATCTAGAAGTATATAAATGATATGCTGGTTGTTGTTTTGTAACAGCTAAAGGAAATAATGTTGGGTATATTTTAGAGTTTTCACTAATTATATTTAAATAGTCTGTAAGTGTTTTTTTTGTTCGTTCAATATGTTCTGGGTGTGTAGCTCTAATTTCGCTTGAAAATACATATGTGTTATCTGGATCAACTCTAATAAAAACTCTTGACCTTATTCCTATTTCTTCTTCTCCATATGAACTAATTATTTCGCTTTCTACGGATGTATAATCTATTTTTCTTGAAAAATAAGGTGCTCTAAAAAAAATATGTGGATGTATTGTACTTCTACCAAAATCTATACCTTCGACTCGAAGTTGTTTTCCTGTTTTTAATCCCAAATCACATAAACTCCTGCTCCTGCTCCTGCTCCTGCTCCTGCTCCTGCTCCTGTCCCTGCTCCTGCTCCTGCTCCTGC
>RGCF01000461.1 GCA_009919265.1 Bacteroidota bacterium
TGACGCCAATCACGAAATATATCTACAGAATCGGTGTTTATAATATCAATCAAACCGTCCATTACAAAACTGCGTATATACTCTACGACCCAAAGAGCCGCTTGATTCACATCCATACCGTCATTTCAAACTCACTCAAGTCCGACGAACAAGAAGACAAAGACCGCCGCACCGAAATCAATGAAACCGGTTGGTATTCATTGCCGTTACCCATTAACACCCTACAGACCAAATACGCGACATTTATCAATGAAACCGCCGTGAATTTCGTGAATACGATGATTATTCCATCCGACGAACACGACTACTACATCCAGGATGATATTCTCGGTCTCGTGATTTCAAATGACGAGTTTCGAGAGAAAGCATTCAGCGATGATTCGTCATATTACGATATCGAAAAATTGGTTTATGATGAAACATCCACCGAAACGACAAACGGCTTCAAGGCATATATGCTCGTTCCATCACGAAACTTCTGGTATTCGCCGTTTGGAGCGTATTACACTACGGTGTCCATTCCAGAGACGTGGTGTAAGGATAAGAAATATACGACACATGTCATCGAGTCAGTGTGGCCGTAACCTCCCCACCACGCACCTCATTTCGCGTATCACCATCTACCATCTCAGTAATATCGTTCCATTTCAGGTATTCAATACACGATTTCAGGTATTCTTGATGTGCGTCATTAATCGTCTCATTTTCGCATCGTTCGTGAAATAAGTCACGCGTCATATGTAAGATGCGGTCTTTATAGTATAATTTCTCCTTTTGAAAGGTATCTTGTATCGTGGGTGTGCTTTGTGCGATGTTTTTTTTACATTTGTCGTATTTTGTTCGATTTGCCATCACAGATAAAGTTAATTCGCTTAATTCATCATCCATTTTCGAACAGCGTTGTAAATAATAATAGAACAGAAGTTTGCCATATATTATTTTATATCGATTTGTTTTTATGTCTGCTACGCTACGCCCGCATTGTTAAATGCTCCTTCGCGTTCGATTTGGCCGTTGCTCGCGGGAGATATGTCGGGAATTGCTGCTGCTGCTGCTGCTGCTGCGCATTGCCTTCCCTCCCCGAAAACCCTTCCGTAATTTGCGAAACCATTCTAACTTGCTCCTTTTCCTTCATTTTTTTGTCAAGTTGCTCTTTCGGGATATAATTTGTGGCGGGTTCGATAATTGGCCCACCTTCACCTGTGCAGAACCCGTCATATGTGCAATCCAATGTTCGAAGCTGAAACCGCGTAGAATTATCAAAAGTAAGTTTGCCTAAATTATGAGGATTGGGGTTCATCGGTGAAAAGTCGGCAGCACCATTATCGAACAAATATGGATTGGGTTGTTCGACATCACGCGCGATAACCGTAACATTATAAAGGTCGCTGTTGGAATTCGGGACGTAGACTGCCCGGTCATTGCGTTGGAGCGCAAAGTATTGATTGCGAAGATGTGTTTCTACATTCACGCGCTCGGCCCAGCCACGCCACGGTGCTTTCGCGTTGCCTGGATTGAATACACTTTCAGTTGTGAATTGCTCATACGACTGAAGTGGGACAGTGCTCACCGGTCGCGTTTCTAAAATCGGCAGTGTTGCGTATTTCGATGAAAGAGGGCGAACTTCGAACGCCGGTCGAAGCATTGCCGACGGAATATTTCTCTCGGATATGCGTGTATTTATCTCGCCTAACCGGTCGTGGTGATTTGAATATGCTCCGTTCACAACGCCATAAAAATCCATTATCTATCGTGAGATTACCTTGTAT
>RGCF01000462.1 GCA_009919265.1 Bacteroidota bacterium
TGACGCCAATGCTTGGTAGTTATTATTATTCGCTTCTTGTCATAAAATTGAAATGATAGTATTGATTGTATGGATGACGACATCGTAATGGACACGCCAAGGTCGCTTTCTCTCGTTCAGTCATTCCCGACTTTATACGCCATCGACAAAAACGGAAAAATAAAGGTATGGACTGCCGCGGTTCTTCAGCCCACCGATAAAACGGCGGCGGCTCACGGATATGCCACGGCACGGATTACACACGGCTATATCAACGGAAAGCAGCAGTTGGCGTTGCGTGATTATAACACCGGTAAAAATATCGGTCGTTCCAATGAAAGAACGCCTCTCCAGCAATGTATTTCAGAGACGCACCGCAAATGGCTCGATAAAAAGGAGAAAGAAGCGTATACAGAGACCAAGCCGGCCGATTACGGTGAAGGGTATGGCGATATTTCTGGGAATAACTACGACGATGACGAGGCCGGTGAGGCCGGTGAGGCCGGTGAGGCCGGTGAGGCCTGCAGCGGCGGCGGCGGCGGCGACGACGGTTCATTCGCACGGCCATTCCTCCCGATGCTCGCACAGACATTCAACCCCGCCGATATTGCTGCCAGCACTAAAAAGAAAAAGGTCATCAAATTCCCGTGTTTCGTCCAGCCAAAGCTAGACGGATTACGGTGTGTATCGTATGCGACACGCATCCCTGGCGGAAACGACGCTACTGTGTCCCTTCAATCTCGCACGGGGGCATTCTTTACAGGGCTTCCTCACATCACTGATGCTCTTCGTCCCTATCTCTTACAGCACCCGAATGTCGTCATCGACGGCGAGTTATACACCGACCAAATGCCGTTTGAAGAACTCGCCGGTCTCATCAAAAAGAAGAAAATCACCGATGCTGATGTTGCTCGACTTAAAAAGGTCAAGTATCACGTCTATGACATCTACGACCATTCACGGCACAATATGCCGTTTTCCGAGAGAATGGGCGTCCTCGCCGCCGCCGTTCGGCGTTGTGGGTGTGTCGCAAACGATACATCTACGGCGTCGGGGCGAATTCTGCGAAGTGACACTGACGCGGCGGCGGTCGTCGTGCTTGTCCGCACCGAAAAAATCGCAGTGTTGACGGACTTTCGGCAGTTATTCTCGGAGTTTGTAGAGGCGGGGTATGAGGGCATTATGCTGCGAAATGCTGCCGGAGAGTATCGTGCGAATTATCGCAGTAATGACCTACAGAAATATAAGGAGTTCTTGGAGGACGAATATCGAATTATTGACTTCACGCAAGGTGAGGGTCGTGATGCCGGGGCGGTCATTTGGGTCTGCGAAACAGCAGACGGCAAGGAGTTCACTGTTCGTCCACGTGGGACGATGGAGCAACGACGGGCCTGGTTCAATGATGGCGACTCGTATATCGGTAAGAAATTGACGGTGGTATATCAGGAACTCACGGAGGAAGGGAAGCCGAGATTTCCGGTAGGGAAGGCGGTGAGGGAGGGGTATTAGGATGGGTGTGGTGTGTGTGTGTGTGGAATACTCTATTATTTTTGATTGGTATATAATTTGACTTCTTGGTGAAACCATATATGTCCGTCACAATGAACGATAATTCATATGAATGATTACTCTATGAATGACAATGGTGTTTGGACAAAATCCGTTCAAAATCTCCAGCGTAAAATGAAAAATGCACATCGGGGGGGATGTGCATTTTCTCCAAACGAGTAGGTTTTAAAACACTAAAAACCTCAATTTCTC
>RGCF01000463.1 GCA_009919265.1 Bacteroidota bacterium
CCAAGTGCCGCTTCGTAAATTACAGAAGCATTTGGCAAAACTTCCTAAGAAACTCACTGCAACTCAAATGCGCGAGGTTCGTGCACGACTTAAAGCAGTAGGTGGAATGTCGCTTCCAATTCCTAAAGGGCCAATGCCCAAGAATGTGAAGATTCGCTAAGTAATATGTTTTTGAAGTCAAGCAGGCTTTCTCTGATATCAGTAATATCTATTTTTGCTTCAACATTATCTTTTGACGCGAATGCTGCAGTTAGTGATTCATGCAAAATTGCGAGTTCAGAACAACATATAGTTTCGCTAGGATTTCCTGTGCGGGAGGAGAGACTAAAACACAAAAACTCTCCAAACATACTCGTTGTTCCCTATCAACTAAAAGATGAACCGGACTACGTTTTTAAAGAGGAATTTAAGCAAGATTATAAAGAGGCTGGAAGAATAATTGAAAATTTTTCATCCGGAAAAGTCAAAGTCACTTTTACTTTCGAAAATCCAATTAAGACTCAGCTGACTAATTCCGATATGGAAATTCAAAGATTGAACCAGCAAACCGCATGGATGACTGATCCTGAAAAATCAACATGGGGACTTGTTAGGCGTCTAATTTCTAGCAATGACGAGAATTTGAACTTTCAGGGTGTTGATGCAGTAATCCTTGAAGGTTCAGCTACAACTCGTGCTGCCGACATCAATGAGGCTATGTCATTTCAAGTCAATCCACAGAATCCTTTTCTTAAATCTGTGGAAACTGCAGAAGGACTCATCTCAAACGCAATATTGTTTGATAATCATGCCCAAGCCTTAACGATTGCGCATGAGATTATGCATCTTTTTGGACTGACCGATCTTTACGGAACTTACAATGGACCCGGACAATTGAGCTTAATGGCTAATATGACTCCAAATTTACTTTCATTTGAAAAATGGACTTTGGGTTGGCTTGAAGATGCACGTGTGCAATGTTTAGAAAACATTCCCCACAACAAGATTCTAGATTTAGATTTAGATTTGAATTTAGGTTCACACCTGATCATCATTCCAGGTTCCAAAGGACAAGCGCAAATAATCGATATCAGTGAATTTCGAGATTCGCTTAATTTAAGTTTTTATCAACTGAATAATGACGCAAGACCACCTATATCACTTTTTAATTCGTCTACCGATTCCTATCGTCAAGGTATTCCCCTCTCAAATAAGGATTCTCTCGGGCAAGTGGTGAAAGGTGACAAGTTTTCAATAGTCCTTTCCAAATTGAATAACAATCTTCTAACAATCTCGCTTGTAACGTCTGAAAATGTTTCTGGTCAGGAATTTCAAACTATTGTAAATGCATCTATTGAGGCAAGAGGTAGCTCTACACCCTACAGAAAACCTTCACAAATTGGGTCAAGTGAAAAGGTATCAAACAATGTCGACAAGATTACTGATTCCAATTCAATGATCCCGCAGATTCCAAAATTGAATACTGCAAAGAAGTCTCTAACTTGCGTTAAAGGAAAAGTCGTGAAAAAGATTTATTCTGTAAGCCCAAAATGTCCTTCTGGATTTAAGCCAAGAAAATAGACTCAATTCCTGACCAGCACGGTATTGGAAAGGCGTTCGTTAATCCCGCGGCCATTTTCATCAAAGGTAATTGCAGTAACGATCGGAAGTAGCAAAGCGGTACGGATTAGGGCTTGCAGCGGAGTTACTGGTCCCCCATCTGAGAAGCGGACGACCTTCAAACCAACCACGCGATGGCCA
>RGCF01000464.1 GCA_009919265.1 Bacteroidota bacterium
GCCTCCCCCCTTCTCCCGACCACTCGTATCCCGCTATGTATCGGTAACGGGATTTGAGTGACATAACAATAGTTCGGTTATAAAAATTTGCCTCGATAACCACCCCATAAATTTATTTAAATATTTTCATTTTTTTATGATTTCAACATTTTCATTGCTATCCAAAAAAAATTGAAATACTTTTTCATCATTTGAGAGAATGATAGTGTTCCAGATTAGACAGACTACTCTACTTTTACCTACAACAATGACTCTTTACAACAACAACAACATTTCCGCCATATGGTTTCACGACACTACTGATTGTGATGATGTGAGTGATGATGACGCTCCTGAGCATTCGAATCTTTTCGAACACCATCACCATTCCGTGGATTGTCATCATCACGATCAAGATTCGGAACAATCTTGGGGCGTTTGTCTTACTTGTGGTGTTGCTCTTGTTGATGAAAATTCATTCGTTGTTGACCGTCAAGACCCCCGCTCCGACTGTTTTACGTGTGATAATTGCTTTGTTTCCTACTTCGGGTGTGATGCCCTTTACAATGCTGTGAATTGGGTTGTCCTTGGCAAACCCAAACCTCAGTATACTCGATTTGAATGGGCGTGTTAAGTGATGATGATGATGATGACAGAAAACAAAACCAACTATAATATGGTGATGATGTTTTTTTTTATAATTCTATTATAAAAGTTCCGATCCTTGATTCCACGCTGTGCGGCGATAAAATTGAAATGCTTTTCTTACATTCTCTCATATAGATTATCAAAGATATCAATGAATACTCGCGCTCGTTCTTTTGCTGGAATCTATGCTCGCAATCTTCGCGGACCTTCTCGTTTCGTTTGGACCAAGGAATATCTCAGCATTATTATTCGCGGACTTTTCCAGTTTCATCGTTGTGGTCCTCATCGTGTTTCTCTTGATGTTATCGCTCCTCACCTTCGCAACCTTATTCGCGAGCATATCAAGTATGTCGTGTGTGATTCTCACTCCGATCCTTCTTGGGCTGAAGAACACTTTGAGAGAATTTGTGCGCGATGGATCCGCCTTCCTTCTCTCCGTTCTGTTCTTTCCAAGCTTCGACAGTGTGATGGAATCGCCTCGTTGGTTGCCAATTCCGAAGTCACGTATGAATCCTTGTATGCTGATGGTGTCATCTCTACATCAATATATTCGGCTTTCGAGTATGATATCTCTCGGTTTTATCATTCTCATTCCGGTTGTTATTTGCATACTCTTCCAGCAATTCCCCGTCCTTGTGCGCATCCATCTTTCGGCAGTTGTTTCTACTGTGGTTCTGGTATTACTGACAAAATCGATATGAATTTGCTTCCCAAGTGTAGTTGTAATGATGATATTTGTGTTACTGTTTGTTCGTTGTGTGAGGAGGGGGTTGGTGGAATTCGTGAGTGGTAGGTAGTGGAGGGTGAGGGTGAGAGGGGGGAGGGTGAGGTTCATCATCCGCCGTCGATTCTTACCTTCGGTCGATTCCTACGGCGGGGCGCAGGGTGGGGGTGTCGCGTCCTCTTTTTTTTTACTTTTTAGATTATGATGTTCGAGAGATTTCATCGGATGTTCGAGAGATTCTCTCGGCGTCCCTTTTCCAAACCTTCTACTTCCATCCATTTCATTCCACCTCACTACGCACCCCATCCGCGTTCGCGGCGGCTATCCATCATTTTACGCATTTCCATTCACATCATCCCGCCTCTCTATTTATCGTCTC
>RGCF01000465.1 GCA_009919265.1 Bacteroidota bacterium
TAAGTTGGGTAAATGAATGACAATAAAATAGCCACTTGTTTAAGCGGCTATTAGTTGATTGTTTTATGTAGTTGGTATGTAAGCTTCACACTTAATAGCTATTTGCTCAAAGATTAAATCTACTTCTTCCCTTAATTCGTCTCTGTCATCTTTTTGACATTGCCAGATATTAATCAAAGTTGCTACTGGAAAATGATCATTATTACAGTCACCTTCATAGCTATAAAATTCGTCATTTTTTTCAATTAAAAATCCTGAGTAAATACAATTTAAGCAACTTTTCATAATTCACTAATTTTAATCTGATTTAAAGAGTAAGCCTTGTGTAATTTGCCATTGACAGAAACTTCTATAAAGCTCCATCTACACCCTGCGGGGGCTAATCCTGGAGTGTGAAATCCTTCAAATATTGCATCTATCCATCCGTGGTTGGGATGCTTGTATTGGATTTTGTCTCCTATTTGATAATTAATCAATTGTTTTTGTGTTTTTGGCATATAATAAAAATGTGCTAATGTATTTGTCTCCTTGTTTAAGTCCGCCTTGTCAGCGGACTTTTTGTCTATTTGTGAGATTTAATTATCAGGTAACAGCAAGAAACTATGAACATTAAAATTGTCTCAATTCCAATGATATAAAGAATGAATAAGCCAGTATTAAAGTCGTTCATAGTTGAGTTCTTCCTGGTCAAATAATGATTGTTGTTTCCAATCTTTGCGTTCCCCATCCAAATATTTGAATGCTTCATTGACAACATTTTTGATAAGCCTGAACTCAACACTTTCCTGATCAGCAATTAATAAGTAAGGTGTGGTCGGACAAGCGTATCTTCCTTCTATTTCACACTTGCCTGTGATTGTGATGCCTATACTTTCCTCTTGATATTTGATGGAAAGTCCAATGATTTGCCCTTGTTCAAGCCAAATATTTGGATCTAATCCAATTGCATCCACTAACATTATTCGGAGTCCATCTAAGCCATCGTAAAACTCAATTCTAGCCTCCTCTTTTCCTGTTAAAGAGCAGTTTAAGTTTTCTTCTTCATTGTGTTCATTGACAACTATATAAGCGATACTTATGCTTTCAGTATCCCCTCTTTTGGTTTTTATCTTGGTAATTTTTCGCTCTACCATATTCCCCCCACATGATGTTTGATTATTTCTGTTTCAGCAAAGATTTGAGTCCGGGGAGGCTCGTCTAAATCTATATAATAAAGCCAGCCTCCTGTAATTTTCTTAATGCCACTGCATATTCCCCAGCCTTTATTTGTGAGTAAGCGATCGCCAAACCAATAAGTTGGATATGAAAGTTTTTCCCAAGATTGAGGTTTTGGTGGCCTAGGTAAATTCAATAATTCCTGGGGTGCTAATCTCAGTGGTGGTATCATGCTGTTATTGTATTGTTCTTTTCAAGTTCTTTTAGTCCAATAGCTAAAAGATTTTCTACCAAAAGCCCAATCTCTTCGTCGTTCGTTACAGCCAAAATTTTGATTGTTTTGTACAAATCTCGCGGAATTCTAATCATGGATTTTTCCCGTGCTGGGGACTGATTTGTGGCTAATTTTTTTGTCATAAACACTGTTTTACTTAGTATTATCTTGTGTGTAACACAATCTAATTGTAGCACATAAGCTATTGTAATTCACAAAAGAAATATATAACTTTACACTATCTTTATTATTTTTAAACTATCGTGTGATTATGTGATTGTG
>RGCF01000466.1 GCA_009919265.1 Bacteroidota bacterium
CGTATCCAGAATTCACGCCTTTGGCAAAGACGATGAGATCTGGTTCAGCTGCGGAATGTTGGTAGGCAAACCATTTACCTGTGCGGCCAAAACCCGACATCACTTCATCAGCAATCCAGAGAATCCCATATTTATCGCACAAGGCGCGTACACCTTCAAGATATCCTTTTGGAGGAATTAAAACACCGGCTGTTCCAACGACAGATTCGATCAATATTGCAGCGATAGTGTGAGGACCTTCGAATGTAATAACACTCTCAAGGTGTTCGAGCGCGCGTGCACACTCCTCCTCTTCGTTTATTGCCCAGAATGAACTTCGATATGTATACGGACCAAAGAAATGCACATGTCCATAAGCAAATTCATTCGGCCAACGGCGCGGATCACCAGTTGCAGAAACAGCTGAAGTTGTGTTTCCGTGATACGAACGGTAAAAAGATAAAATTTTATGTCGATTAGTGTGTAGGCGCGCCATTCGAATTGCATTTTCAATTCCATCAGCGCCACCATTTGTGAAAAAAACTTTCTTATGATGTGGGCTGGCAAGTTCAACAATTCGCTTAGCGGCTTCACCACGTGCCTCGTTTGCGACCTGAGGGGCAACTGTAGAAAGCAATTCAGCTTGTTTCTTGATCGCTGAAATAACTTTTGGATGCTGAAAGCCAATATTCGTGAATACGAGTTGACACGAAAAATCTAGATATTTCTTACCTTCAAAGTCCCAGAAATACGAGCCCTGTCCGGTCGCAACGGGCAATGGGGAAATCTGTGACTGCGCTGACCAAGAATGAAATACGAAAGACCTATCAAGGTCGAAAACTTCTTTGCCACGCTTCGGATCTGGGATGTATTCAGCCATGAGTACATCTAATCAGCAGATCGTCAAAGACTCAAGAATGCTTTCCCCAAATTAAGGGATTTTTGCATCCTCATGCGTGCAGCGGAGATTAGTTGAATCTTGAGCGCATTGCTCGCAGATTAAATATTGGTTGTGACAGAAATTATTGGCGCAATTCAAAAATTGCTTTGTAGAGTTTTCACAAAAATCGCAAACACCAATAATTTTTGTCTGATCCGAAAAATCAATGGTTTTGCGGCCATCAAAGGTATAAAGCGAACCCTCCCAGAGTCCCTTATCACCATATTTTTCGCCGTAGCGCACAATGCCACCTGCAATTTGATAAACCTCATTGAAACCACGTTCTTTCATTATGGTTGTGAGAATTTCACAGCGAATCCCGCCAGTACAGTATGTAACAATCGTTTTCTTCTTAAGGTGGTCGTACTTACCACCTTCAATTTCATTGATAAAGTCTTTCGTAGTTCGAATATCTGCAACTACAGCATTTTTGAATTTTCCTACTTTTGCCTCATACGCGTTCCGGCCATCAAAGAAGACAAGGTCATCACCTAATTGAGTAGCTAAAGCATTAACTTCATGAGGCTTGAGATGTCTACCGCCTCCAACAATGCCATTCTCATCGACTTCAAGATTATCCGGCACTCCGAAAGTAACGAGTTCTTTTCGAACTTTGACACTCAAACGTGGAAAATCATCGCCCGTGCCTTCTGACCATTTGAAATCTATCTTCTTGAAGCCTGGATAAAGTTTTGTTGCTCGGACATATTTCTTTAGGTTCTTAAGATCGCCACCTAAAGTTCCGTTGATGCCGTGGCGCGAGATTAGGATTCTTCCCTTCAAATCCAAACC
>RGCF01000467.1 GCA_009919265.1 Bacteroidota bacterium
GTTGGTATCTTTGGGACTTCGGTATTTGACTCTTTATACTTGGGCAGCTCTTCTTCTTCACTGTCGCTATAATCACAGAGACGCACACGTGAAGGTTCTGCTTGCTTTGATGTCGATGCTGCTTTTTCATTGAATTCGCGCCAGTTCCCATACATCAATGATGTGAAATCACACAAATGTGGTACATAATCCGCTTTATCTGATACATCAAAGATATCTAATAATGTCTCTTTGTTTGTATCGAAAATCTTTTGCATATCTTTACCAATATTAGGCAAGATATATGACATGCCAAGTGGAATGATCTTCATATCCTGGAGGCTTCTTGCACTCATACGCGACTCTAGTTTCTCATAAGATGAGTCCGATGGTTCATCTAAATATTCAGATACCAAATCCGCGCTCTCGTCAAAGTCTTTTTGCATGTTCTTGTCTGCAAATGCTTTCTCTAACCATGATCTTTGAAAAGCCATATTGTCTTTGTTATTCTCACTTAATGGATTCTTTAATAAAGGTTTTTTAGATGTGTGTGACGGGGTTGTTGTTGTTCCAAAATCATACTTCACCTTTTTATTACACTTCATATACACATTTGCTGCTGTCTGTGAATTCATGCTATGTGCCATCCGCTTACGCGTTATTTCCTCCGCGACTTCATTGTCATTGTCATCCTTTGTTGTACCATAACGCATGCTATATAACACAAGATTCTCAATGCCAAGAACTTTGTTCTGATTTCCAAATATGTCAGAATATGTTTGTGGACGCTTGGTAAAAACTTTTGGTTTTTCTGAATTCCACTTGATATACGATGGATCAACTGTCAGAATCAGGCGCATATATATGGCATATATTAGTGGTAAGTCAAGGCTATTATATGCCATGGGAATCGTTGATTTTTCCCAAACACGTAATTCATCTCGACCTTCAGGTCCCTTCTTTTTATAACCATTGTGAATATTCATCACATAATCCTTGATGCAATCATTTCGAATCAAATGCGCAAGTGTATCACTTCGAATAATAGCCAATGTTAACCAATACACCTTCTTGTGAAGTCCTTTGAAATAACAATGCTCATGTAAGAGTCGATTTATGTTTCCAGGACGAGAACCTGTATGCATCAACATCAACATCAACATTCCTAGACCACACGAATTTTGTATCTGGTTGATCTGTTGTTTTGAGTGTTTTGATTTTTGTTCATATTTCTCAATCAAGTTACATGTTCTACACAATTGTTCTATGTTATACCAGGCCATCAATGGAAAGTTAGCAGCACCTCCTAGCGATTGCTTGCTTTCTTTTCCTAGTGAAACTCGATCAATCAATGTATCTTGAAGAGCAGTTGTAACTGGGCATCCGGTATATGCCCATACTGGAGCTGTTGAAACCTCTTGAATCCTACTTCCATCCCCGAATTCATGCTTGCGACCTATTGCAAAAAACGCTTGTCTCGCATAACTAACTTTTTTCTTTATTGAATCCGTGTTACTTTTAGAACACAAATCTAACATTGCTTCCCTTACATCCATGTCTGTACACGTCGTAAGTGTTGATATGCTTTTTTTGTCTATCAAATATTTTTCTATTTTGTACAACATCTTCAAATAAGGCATACATTTGTCTGATTCGTATACATTGCTTTTAAATCTTCGCCAATCCTCGGGTCCCAAGTTTGTACCTAAGGCTGCCGAATCAAGAGCTTCT
>RGCF01000468.1 GCA_009919265.1 Bacteroidota bacterium
GCCAATGCGAATGGCGATGTGAAAGGAGGGGGTATATCTCATATGAGAAATAAGATTACAAACAGAAGGCGAAAAAGATCTAAGCGAATTATACGAAGGGTATTCGGACAAGTAGGAGGATTGGAAGCTTCAAGTGCTGGTGTATTAAAGGTTGCTATATTATTCGCAGGTCGTATAAAGGCATATCAGCATGTCTTACCAAAACTTCTTGAAATAAAAAATACGTATAAGCCAGTAATATTTTGCTCCTTGAATAAGGAATCGAATACACCAGAAGATATAAAATCTTTTTGTGCGGAATTTAATATACCAGAAGAGCAATCGAATATAGAACAAACTGTCCTTCCACCATGGCTAGATTCATGTAGGCCAGTGGTTAATTTAACTAACCCCCCTGGAGTGTATTCAATGTTCTATCACCAACACAAGGCATTTCATTTAATAGAAAAGTATCAAGAAAAGAATTCTATGAAGTTTGACTGTGTATTATACTATAGAGCTGATATGGATTCCAAAGACAAATTGATAATGAGTATGCCTGAGAATAATACAATATATATACCAAACACCTTAGATTATGGTGGCTATAATGATAGGATGGCATATGGTAGTTATGAATCAATGAAAGTGTATTGTAACCTTATTCATTCACTAGAAAGTATCTATTGTAAAAACCATGCCCTTAATAATCCAGAAAGTATACTAAAAGAATATCTAAAAAATACAGGAATGAAAATTACTACAATTGTGTATAATACTGAGTTACACCCTTTGAGAAATGAAAAGTTTGAAAAAGAAGGACCACGTGCCTTTAAATAAGAAGGATCACAATCTTTACATTTATAGCGTCTCCGGCTTCGTAGTATATTTCTACGTCTACTTCTGCGTGCGCGGGCATCTTATTTAAATACTGAGGTTATAATATGGATATCTATAATAAAACCACTGTAACACCACAAGTTATTTATGATGCGTATAATACGTTAGTCTTTTCACCTGATACGAGAGTCTTCAACAAAATGATTAAAAGAACAGAAATATATATGAAAGTAAAAGATTTGCTTGGAGATATTCTTGAATTTGGCGTGTTTAAAGGCTCAGGAATAGCTCTATTCTTGAAATTAAAGGAGATGTATGAGCCGAATAGCCATATGAAAGTCATTGGGTTTGATTATTTTCAGAAGGAATCATTGATTGATAGCTTAGATGGAATTAACAAGAACTCCATGACGAGCATCTTGACTCGTGTAGATTCCTCGGATCTATCACTTGATTCTGTGACTATGCGCCTATCGTGCTACAATCCTGATAACTATATGCTTATACAGGGTGATGCAGCGGCGGAATGTAAGAAGTTTTGTGTAGAATATCCCGGTTCAAAAATAAAGATTCTATACATGGATCTCGATACAGCAGAGCCAACGTATACAATATTGAAAGCTCTATGGAGTAGGGTTGTCAAGGGAGGTATTGTTGTATTTGATGAATATGCGTTTCATGTCTGGGATGAGACATTGGGAGTAGACGCATTCTTAAAAGAAATAGAGGGACAATATGAGAGCTTTAACACGTTTATAAATGCCCCAACGATGTATATAAAAAAATTAGTGATATAGCTCTGAAATCACATTGGAGATAAATCTCCAATATTGAAAACTTGTTTTTCAATGTGATTTCTACTGAAGTTTGCCAAAAATAAATTTACAAGCG
>RGCF01000469.1 GCA_009919265.1 Bacteroidota bacterium
CCAATTTAAGTCAAGATCTTCTAAAAATTGAAGAAGTTCATGCTCATTATCAGGAAGAACTTGCTCCTCGTCTAGAGGAAATGATGCCTCACACAATGCAGGACCAAATTCAGGGGGATCGTACAAAGTTTGAGAATACAGGTACACCATATTCTCAACTATAGCACGAACAAATACTTCATCCTTGTCAACTTCAAGTGATTCAATTTTAGTAATCATTTTGTTTTTCTAGATTGTTTTTGAATGAACTTTTTAGCAGTTTCTAATGAATTATGGACGCATATTTGTTCCCCATTATAAATGGAAATATATTTTCCATTTGCCCAAGGAATTGCTGCCCAATCTCCATTTGAATTTATCCAACCATCACACTCAGTCATCGTGAATAATCATCAAAGTCAATGTCCTCAACATAAGATTTTTGATATGTAAATTCATAAAGATCCTCACAATCTACTCCAAGATATCTTGCAAAATCTTCAATGTTTTCTTTTTCAAGATTGGTCATTTTTTTGGTTTCCTTATAAGTCATTTGATTCTCCATCAGTAACCGTATCTTGAAATCATTTGCTCCATTCTATCTTCCCTATATTCATCTTCTTGATTTTGATCTTCACCAGAATCTTGGAGTTCTTCGTAAATTACATCTGCATCTTTTTCTAGAAAAATTGAAGCCATAGAAGAGTAAAATGCTAGAGGACTTGTTCTTATATAGTACAGAAGTGGGGATTTTCACCCCTCTTCTGTTTTGGTTTGTTGAAATTCCGCATCAATTTTGTCATAAAGTTCAACAAAAGTACTCTTAGTTTCATCGTCAAAACGATTCAGACAAACCTTGATTGCTTTGTCTTTTTTGCCGAAGATAGAGTATGCTTTCATAATGTGAACCAGACGACGAGTGGAGATTACTTCATCAATACCTCCATCATTGAAGGTCTTACGGATGATTTCAGACCAAGTGCAAAGATGCTTGATGAAGTCAGTGTGTTCACCAATCATAGGAATACTATATGATTCCGCAACCTTAGTCAAGATTTTAGTCTCTGTCGCAAGAGTAGGATAATCCTGCTCAAAGGTGATAGGGAATCGTTCCAGGAATGCTTCATTGAGAACGTTAGTACCAATAAAACGACCATCATCAGAACCTTTACCTTTGGTGTTTGCAGTCGCAACTACATTGAAACCTGACTTGGGAACAACGTGCTTACCAATTTTCTTCAGGAAGACACCTTTACCTTCCAGAACAGACTGCAGACACATAATTTTGTTAGATGCCAGGTCAATTTCATCAAGGAGAAGAATTGCACCACGTTCCATTGCTTCTACAACAGGACCATTGTGCCACACAGTTTCTCCATTCACCAGTCGGAAACCACCAATCAGGTCATCCTCATCAGTTTCAATAGTGATATTGACACGAATCAGTTCTCGTTTCAGTTGAGCACAAGACTGCTCAACACCAAAAGTTTTACCATTACCAGAAAGACCAGTAATGAAGACAGGATAGAAGAAACCAGACTGAATAACTTTCTTAATATCAGAGAAGTTACCAAAGCTGACGAAGGTATCATCTTTTTTAGGAATAAGATTTTGAACGACGGAATTCATAGTTGCCACACCAGGAACCGTATCGGAACCTTCTGCAGCAGCAGAGTTGTAAGTTTCTTCAAGTTCTTGCACAGTTGCCTCCAGATTCCATTTACCACGACC
>RGCF01000470.1 GCA_009919265.1 Bacteroidota bacterium
CTATTTAAATGAATTTGACACAGAGGTTATTCAGAATGAGAATAAATACAGGGTGATTTATAGTTATGGGAACTTCTCCGGTGTGTGTGAATATGAACTATACAGGTCAGGGAAGAGAATAAAGCAGGATGTTCTCCTACTAATTAAAGTGGAGATGGGGGATGTTATAGAGAAGATTCATATGGATTCCCCCCTGACAAGTGATGATTTAACGGATATGTCAATGAGTATAAGAACCCATTCTTTAAAGAAGGTAGAGGATTTTATTGACAGTGGGGGTCATCATCAATAATGTTTCTCTTCCACCACAATCTAAATTTATTACCCGGATTAAGTTTGGGGATAACGTGTTTGGTAATGATAATTCCTGAGGTTAGAACAAACCCCATAAAGCAAAGGGAAAGTAAAAGTGTTTTCATAAGATAATAGTTTTTAGCAAATATAAGACAAATTATGGAATTATCAAAAAAAAGTCCGGTTTTAATTATTGATTTATAATTTAATGTCCGGATTAGATTATGTTTTTCTCAAAGAAAAGATATTTATAATGATAAAACATTATGAACTATGGGACTAACATATAAAAGGGGGGGAGATTTAACACCCATTTGGTCTGAGAAACCAAAACCAAAGAAAACAATTAAACCCAAGACCAAAGGTAAAAAGAAGAAACCACTAACCAAGTTTGATTTATATAAGGAGAAAGTAATGGAACTAACCGAGAAGGTTAAACATCTTATAGAGGGGATTGAGAATCGGGGGTGGCATAAATATCACATAGACCATAAGATAAGTATAAAGTGGGGGTTTGATAATAACATTCCCCCAAAACATATTGCACACATAGATAATCTACGAATGTTGTGGTGGAAAGATAACTTCAACAAGAATGTAGTGTGTGAGGTGGATGTAAAGAACAAGTGGATAGTGGGGGACTTAAAGATATACGAACACCGGACTGACATCTACTACCGGGAAGACGATTGATTTATATAAAAAATATAAAGCAGGTTGGAGTCTACTCTTCCAACCCCCACGTCACGCCCCCTGTTGGATTGATTACCAATTCAGTGATACAAAGGTATGAATAATAAATGACATAAACAAATAATATTTCAAGAATATTTATTAACATATGGAAAATAAAAAAATAACCCCCAATCAAAGAAGAGGTATTGACTTGGTTGTCAAATCCTTAAAGAAGAAGTATGACTTCATCACCGGATGGGATTTCAATGATAATGATTTGAAATATGAAAATACATTATTCATTGCTCTTACTATTGATAGTGATAAGACATCAGACTATTATGGATTTAGAATAAGACCAACCATTAAAAGGTTCTTGGATGAGAAAGAAGATTATTGGTATGGAAGAGGTATATCCAACCCAACTGTATACTTAGACTTACCGGAGGGGAATGATGATGGGTATCAATCAAAGGTACGAATGAATGAGTTAGCTAATACTCTATACAAACAAATCCCGGAGGAACTACAACGTAAATACATATCTCATACAAGCACCGGAGAGTATGAACATATCGTTACCATCAACATCTTTGAGTTTATTATTTATTAAAAGTTATCAACCTGACATCTTGTCAATTGTTAATAACTTATCATAACTTTACTTGTATAATCCAAACATACCACCTCACCCCCCATCTTTTATTGGGGGTTTTTTATTATACCCCTCCCCATTATAA